>NZ_JAODZS010000019.1:0-95588 GCF_029835375.1 Morganella sp. GD04133
CCACGCGGTTTTTTATGTCTTCTCAGATTACTTCAGCTTTTCCAGCAACTTATCGTGGATACCGCCGAAGCTGCCGTTGCTCATTACCAGGATATGATCCCCCGGCTGTGCATGTTCAGCCACCATATTGACCAGTGTATCCTGGTCACCGGTCCAGTATGCCGGTTGTACACAGCGCTCGGTAATTTCACTGACCAGCCACGGAATATTCGCCGGCTGGAAGATAAAGACTTCATCCGCACGCCCCAGCGCAGGCGCGATATCATCTTTGCTGATCCCCATTTTCATGGTGTTCGAACGCGGCTCCAGAACCACGAGGATGCGGGCCGTACCGCCGACTTTACTGCGCAGCTCCTGTAATGTGGCCAGAATCGCGGTCGGGTGATGCGCAAAGTCATCATAAACACTGATACCGTTCACCTCACCGCGCAGCTCAAGGCGGCGGCGGGCGTTGATAAATTTGCCCAGCGCACGGCAGGCTTCCGCCACCGGTACACCAACGTGATGTGCGGCAGCCACCGCCATCAGGGCGTTCTGCATATTATGCTCACCCACCAGTCCCCAGGTCACACGACCGCTGATTTCACCGTCATAGCGCACATCAAACTCAGCGCAGTCATTGGTGACTTTCTCTGCCTGCCAGCGGGCGTTGTCGCCGGTGTACTCTTCCTCACTCCAGCAGCCCATACTGAGCACCTGTTTCAGATTAGCATCCTGCGCCGGGGCGATAATTTTGCCGTCACCCGGTACCACGCGCACCAGATGATGGAACTGTTTTTCAATTGCGGCGAGGTTTTCAAAGATATCCGCGTGATCAAACTCGAGGTTGTTAAGCAGCAGCGTACGCGGGCTGTAATGCACGAATTTTGAGCGTTTATCAAAGAATGCACAATCATATTCATCCGCTTCGATAACAAAGAACGGGCTGTTACCCAGCGTGGCGGAAACATCAAAGTTCCCCGGGACACCGCCGATCAGAAAGCCCGGCTGATAGCCGCAGTCTTCCAGAATCCACGCCAGCATACCGGCGGTGGTGGTTTTGCCGTGAGTCCCGGCAACCGCCAGCACCCAGCGCTCCGGTAATACATGGTCATGCAGCCACTGCGGACCGGAGGTGTAAGGGATCCCCTGGTTCAGCACCGCCTCAACACACGGGTTTCCGCGTTTCATGGCATTGCCGATCACCACCATATCCGGGCGCGGCGTCAGCTGAGCCGGGTCGTACCCCTGAATCAGTTCGATCCCCTGCTCTGTCAGTAAATCACTCATCGGCGGGTAGACATTCTGATCCGAACCGGTCACTTTGTGCCCCTGTGCGCGGGCCAGGATAGCCAGGCTGCCCATGAAGGTACCGCAGATACCGAGAATATGAATATGCATTATTTTTTATCCAATAGCATGACGTTGGTCACTATTCTAACCATCTCTCAAAAGAACTGAAACGGATTAGCCTATCAATTATGATTTTCTTTGGCTAAACTTGCACCCGCGTTTACGGGCAACCGCTTTCGTAATACTTTTATTTCACCCACTTCAGGACGTACGTCATGAAAACATTAGGCGAATTTATCGTCGAAAAACAGCAGGACTTTTCTCACGCCACCGGAGAACTGACTGCACTCCTCTCCGCGATTAAGTTAGGCGCTAAGATTATTCACCGTGATATTAACAAAGCCGGGCTGGTTGATATCCTTGGTACTAATGGTATCTCTAACGTGCAGGGCGAAGTCCAGATGAAACTGGATCTCTATGCCAACGAGAAACTGAAAGCCGCGCTGAAAGCCCGTGGTGAAGTTGCCGGTATTGCCTCCGAAGAAGAAGACGACATTGTTGTTTTTGAGGGCGGCCGTGCGGAAAACGCCAAATATGTGGTTCTGATGGATCCGCTCGACGGCTCATCCAACATTGATGTGAATGTGTCAGTCGGTACTATTTTCTCTATTTATCACCGTATCACTCCGCTGGGCCAGCCGGTCACCGAAGCTGACTTCCTCCAGCCGGGTAACCGTCAGGTTGCTGCCGGTTATGTGGTGTACGGCTCGTCCACCATGCTGGTTTACACCACCGGCAACGGTGTTCACGCCTTCACCTATGACCCGTCTCTGGGTGTGTTCTGCCTGTGTCAGGCCGATATGAAATTCCCGGAAAACGGCAAAATGTATTCCATCAACGAAGGGAACTACATCCGTTTCCCTGTCGGCGTGAAAAAATACATCAAATACTGTCAGGAAGAAGATCCTGCGACAGATCGCCCGTACACCACCCGTTATATCGGCTCTCTGGTAGCGGATTTCCACCGTAACCTGCTCAAGGGCGGGATCTACATCTACCCGAGCACCGCAAGCCATCCGAGCGGCAAACTGCGCCTGCTGTACGAGTGCAACCCGATGTCATTCCTCGCGGAACAGGCAGGCGGTAAAGCGAGTGACGGTAAAAACCGTATCCTCGATATCATTCCGGAAAAACTCCACCAGCGTTCGCCGTACTTTGTCGGTACCCGCGCCATGGTCGAGAAAGCAGAAAGCTTTATGGCGGAATTCCCGGACGAAAACGGGAAGTAACCAACAGTAAGAGAAGGAAAAGGCGGTATACCACCGCCTTTTTTTCGTTATAATATCCGCCACGCTATTTGTTCTGAAGATTAAGGAATCCGTTCATGAGCCTGAATAATGTTCCGGCAGGTAAAGAGCTGCCAGAAGATATCTATGTCGTTATCGAAATCCCTGCCAACGCAGATCCGATTAAATACGAAGTTGATAAAGAATCCGGCGCACTGTTTGTTGACCGTTTCATGTCAACCGCCATGTTCTACCCGTGCAACTACGGTTACATCAACCACACCTTATCTCTGGATGGTGACCCGGTAGACGTGCTGGTCCCGACGCCGTATCCGTTACAGCCGGGTTCAGTGATCCGCTGCCGTCCTGTCGGCGTGCTGAAAATGACCGACGAATCCGGTGAAGATGCCAAACTGGTTGCGGTTCCGCACACCAAACTGAGCAAAGAATACGATCACATCAACGATGTGAACGATCTGCCTGAGCTGCTGAAAGCACAGATCACCCACTTCTTCGAGCACTACAAAGATCTCGAAAAAGGCAAATGGGTGAAAGTTGACGGCTGGGAAGATGCCGCCGCCGCTAAAGCTGAAATCATTGCTTCTTTCGAACGCGCCGCGAAAAAATAATCCGCAGTCCGTTTCAGAGACAAAAAAAACCGCTGTTTTCACAGCGGTTTTTTTATTCACAGGGAAATCATTCGCTTTCCGGGTCTTCTGCCTCGTGCCGTTTCAGCCAGTCACCGCTGTTTATCTTCACCAGTCCGTCCACCGGACGCTGATATAAGTAAATCCAGGCACTGCCGTAAGGCGTTGAAACCAGTTCACGCCGGTAATCCTGACCATCTTTTTTTAATTCATCCAGCTCAGTCAGGATCGACGAGGAGATCCGGTACACTTCACATTCGATCGAACCGGTTCCCGGTACCACCGCAGGATAGTGTCCCAAATCATACAGGTCATAGCCTTCAAGCGTATATTCTCCCAGCAGGGCGGCATAGGTCATCCAATGATGGTTGCCCTGTTTCTGCCGCAAACTGCCATAAACGATCACTCGCATATATTAAAACTCAAACTGATAAAGCAGATCGATCGCCTGGTTAAGACCAGACACCGCTTCCAGATATAACCTGGGCATTAACCTATAGCGTAACGTTAAGGTTGCTAAAGAGTCAAATATACCGACACCATATTTTACCTGCAGATCATTGGTTATCTTACCGCTGACCACAACCTGCGACTTATCGCCCACGCCCTGGGTATCCAGTGCCAGATCCGAAATACCGAATGTTTCACCAATTTTTCCGACTAACTGCCCGCTTTGTGCCACCCCGAGACTGATAAGCATGGATGTCATCTGCGAACTGTCTGCATCACCGGAATCCAGCCCCTCACCACGCAACAGGTAAGAGAGCGCATTTTCCTGGGACATGGCCGGATCTGAAAATATTTCCACTTTCGGTCTGTCAGCAAGCCCGGTCACGCGGACACCCGCAATCACGCCGTCGGCGGTGTTATCCGGGTTACGGATCGCTTCCAGATTAAGGAACGGCTGGTCAGCCGGACCGGAGAACAGGATCTGACCTTTGCGCACCAGCAGATCCTGCCCGTAAGCATGGAAGCGCCCTTGCGGAATATCCACCTGTCCGTTAAGTCCCAGTCCCTGTTTATCCTGAGCGACTTTCAAATCCCCGGTCAGTCTTGCTTTCAGGCCGAAGGCATCCAGCAGCACATCATCACCGATATGGATCCGCAGATTACTCAGGATCGGAATGCTGGTCTGTTTCTCACGGATTGGCTGTAAGTTGTCATCCAGCATCACTTCGTCGGATGTGGCGCTGACAGCGGAATCCGGGACTTCATGCACGGTAATCCGTGCCCACGGAATATTCACCGTCCCGTCCAGTTTCAGCATCGACGGTGTCGCCTCAAAGATCAGATCCGGGCTGACATCAATCCGGATCATCGGCGGCAGAGAAACGCGCAGTTTGTCACCCTGCGCGAAAATCTTCGCACTCCAGGCATCCATTCTGCGCCAGTCCGCGTTACCGCTGAGGTTGAGATACCCTTCCGGCGTTTTGATGTTTCCGCTCAGATCAGAACGGGCGCCATCGAAATTAACCGTCAGCCCGCCGGTCGTGATATCAAACGGCAGCAGACGACCGCTGACCGCGAGATCCGATAATCCCAGCTGACCAAACAGCAGCGGCGACGCGGCATTACCGCCCAGACGCAGGCCTGCGTTCAGCCGTCCGGTGGCTTTATCGCCTTTGCCCAGCAGCGGTTTCAGCAGATCCAGCGAGATATTATCGATGCCGACATTCCCGCTCAGCTGGCGGCGTTTCTCCAGATCAGAAATCTGGACATTACCGTTAATCTTCCCGTTACCGGCGATAGCAATCAGCCACTGAAGATTGAGTTTGCCGTTCTTCATGGCGGCGGTCATGGTCAGGGTGTCAAATGCGACCGGCAGATTTGTGCCGTCGAGATTCTGCACCACTTTCACGCCGTTGCCTTTCAGAGATGCATCCACCACCGGCTGTGAACCGTCCGCAAACCAGCGGACATTGGCATTACCGCTGAATACACCGTCCAGCCGGGTATCCTGGCCGAGGAACGGTTTAATCATCGCCAGATCAAAACGTTCAAGGGCAACCGATGCATTACCGGAAGCTCCGGCAGTGATCGGTTTCGGTACACAGATTCGGGCATCCGGATTCACCCAGCAATGGGTGCCGATGGTCACTTCCTGTTTTTCATTCAGATAGGTCAGCGCCATTGCCTTGCTGAGTGACCACTCACCCACCGGTGTGTCAAAGCGGGTATTATTCAGCGTCCCTTTCCAGGTTTCGGTTTTGCGGTCAAACCCGCCGTTCAGCATCAGCTGTGCCGAGACCGGCTCGCCTTTCATGGTCAGTTTCAGCTGGTGCTGTGCTTCGGTGCCTTTGGCATTCAGGGTCAGATTGCTGATCACCAGATCAGCCTGTTTCAGCTGATTCACGGTCACATCCAGCTGACCTTTGATCTGCTCTGCGGAGGTGATATCCCCTTTGATTTTCGCATTCGCCACCGATAGGTCGTTCTGCCATTTCAGGTTGCTGACGACCAGATCGGCAAGGATCTGTGGTTTTTCCATATTACCGCGAACATTGAGCTTCCCTTTGATGGTTCCCGCCAGCCCCGGAACCAGGCCGCCGAGCGCCGGTGCATTGATATCCGCATCCAGCTTCCAGTTATCCGCCAGCTCGCCCCGCACGTCCAGTTTATTGTTACCCAGCGCCAGTTTCAGATCCGGGATCGTCCACTGGCCGCCCGCGTTACCTTTCACATTACCGCGCGCTTTCAGCGGATAGGTCTTCACTTTACCGTCAAGGGTGATATCCGGGATTTCAAGCTCCCAGTTACCGCCGTACAAACTGCCCCGGGTACTGATTTTGCCGTCCACTTTGGCCGGCCACTCCGGATAGGCTTTCGCCGTGTTCAGGCCGGAGAGCGTCAGGACAGCCTGCCAGCTGATGGCTTTCTGCCAGTCCGCCACCCCGGTCACTTCCGCAAAGCCCTGTAACGCATTCAGGCGCAGCCGGGTGAGATTGAGCTGTTCAGTATTCCCTTTCGCATCCAGGGTCAGCAGCGCAGGCGGGATGTCCTTTCCTTTGATATCCGAACGCAGGGAGAGATCGTAACCGCTCACTTTTCCGTTAAGGCGCAGTTTCACGCCATCAAGCTGATAATCCGCCTCACCGGTCAGCGGCCAGCTGACTTTCTGACTCTCCAGGGTCAGCAGCAGCGGCAGATCAGCCTGTGTCAGGTTGGTTTGTGCATCCAGCGTGGCATTGACCGGCCCTTTCAGTGCCAGTGCCAGTTTCAGCTCATCCAGCAGCCCGCCGTTCAGGGTAAGGTCGAGATCCTGCCCGCTGAATTCCTCAAAATCACGGACATGACCTTTCACCGACAACGCCACCGGCCATTTTTCACTGAGCGCCACTTCCCCGCTGACCACAATATTGCCCTGCGGTGCATCC
Source organism: Morganella sp. GD04133 (assembly GCF_029835375.1). Lineage (NCBI taxonomy): Bacteria > Pseudomonadati > Pseudomonadota > Gammaproteobacteria > Enterobacterales > Morganellaceae > Morganella > Morganella sp. GD04133. The sequence goes on from NZ_JAODZS010000019.1 coordinate 6,580, forward strand.
GCAGACAGATCGCTGAGGGTCAGCACCTGACCTTTGTTAAACAGCGCCAGGTGCAGGGAATTGAGCGTTACCGGCGTATCACCGCTCACCTGCCAGTTCTCACCGGAAATACCTTCCACTGAAATATTCAGCGGCAGAATAACCTCCGGCAGTTCTGCCAGCATCGGCTGAGCAAAAATCTCACTGATGGTTTCACCTAACGGCTTCTCCGGTGCATCCGTTGCCGGTGCCGGTTCTTCTGCCGCAGCCGGATCACTTTTCGGCAGCACAACGGAAAGGGCATTAATCACCGTGGGTTTCAGGGTCAGCTGGTCGCCCTGCCAGGTCATGGCGGTGCGGAAGGTGTCCAGATTTACCGCCATATCGTCCACGGTGACCTGTGTATTGGTCACGGAGAGAGAATCCAGGAATATGGTCAGTGGTGCATTCAGCTCCGTCAGCGGCTCTGACGGCGGGGTTTCTTCTGACGGCGGCAGTTTTGCCGTATCAACAGCAACCCGCGTGCCATCCGTGCTGAGGTTTTCAACGCAGAGTGTCATGTCTTTCAGGCAGCTCAGGCGCAACGCCAGGTTCACCTTATCCACGCTGACATCAATACCCGGCATGGTGTATTTCACCTGCTTCAGGGTCAGATTACGCAGATCCCCCTCAACCTGACCAATAGCCAGGCCGGAAACCACACGTGGCGCCAGATTCAGCGCAAAATGCAGGCCGGACTGTGTGCCCAGGACCCAACCGAGTGTGCCGCCAATCAGCAGAATGAGTACCAGCAGAATGATTGCCGGCCATTTCAGATACTTCAGCCATTTCATCAGAGTTCTGCCCCCAAGCCGATATAAAACTGGATATTTTTCGTCTGGTCATCCCCGACCGGTGCCGCAAGGTCAAATTTGATCGGCCCGACCGGTGATGCCCAGCGTACCCCGACACCGGCACCGGTTTTGAAATTACTCCGCTTGATATCATTCACCACTTCACCGCTGTCCACAAATACCGCCCCCCACCAGTCGCCGGTCACGTTGTACTGGTATTCCAGTGAGCCGACCACCATCCGCGAGCCACCGGTCAGTTTGCCGTCAGCATCCTCCGGTGAGATTTTGTTGTAACGGTAACCCCGGATACTGCCGTCGCCACCGGCGAAGAAACGCAGATCCGGTGGGACCTTGTCGAAATTATTGGTTTCAATCCAGCCGAGATTGCCGCGCATCACAAAACGGTGCCCATCCCACGGTGTTCGTATCCAGACGTTACGGGCACGGAAAATGGAAAAATCCACATCCGAGCCCCACATTTCATTGGAAACATCCACTGAGTAGCGCTGACTGTCCCCCCACGACGGCATCATCCCGCCCCGCGAACGGACACGGCTGACATTCACCCCCGGATAGAGCAGCATAGTGGTGTTGGTGATATCCGCCTGGGTAAAGTGACTGAGACTCCAGCGCATATTGATACCGTACTGCCAGCCGGTGGATAAATCCCAGTTACGGGAAACACTGACTGTCGCGGTATCGGCTTTGGTATCGTTCAGATCGGTACGCTTATACCCGCCGGAGACGGCGTAGTACTGCTCAATCGGATTAACCTTCAGCGGGATACGGTATGAGGTATCAATGATCTGTTCCGGGGCGGACAGGCTGATACTGGAGGTCAGACTGTGGCCTCTTGAGTTCACCCACGGCTTATTCCATTTCGCCTGAACACGCGGCCCCACATCGGTGGCAAAACCGCCTCCCAGCTCAACGAAGTTTTGCGCACGCGGCGTAAATGAGGCGTCCATAGTCAGATAATCGCTGTTATCCTCCCGCGCTTTTGCAATGTCCGGGGTGACGATCGCGGACTGAAACCAGCCGGTTTCCGCCAGCAGACGGTTAAATTCAGCCAGTTGTTCCGAGGTGTAGTAATCGCCCTCTTTAAACGGTACCAAACCTTCCAGATAGGCATCGCTGATTTGCGAGCCCTGGTAATTCACTTTACCGAAACGGTATCGTTTGCCGCTGTTGAACACAAAATCCCAGTAAGCCGCGTGACGGGAAAGCGCAATACCGAGCTGGCTTTTTTCCATCTCCGCATCAAAATAACCGCGTTTTAAGGCAAGCCCGGATAATCCGCTTTTAAAACTTTCATACTCGCCGTGATTGACGACAGTCCCGGTTTCAGGTGTATTTTTAGTAATGAATTTTTTGAATGCGGGATCCTTTTTTGCCGCACCTTCGATATCCACGGTCACCCCGGCAATTTTAACCGGTTCCCCCGGGACGACACGGGCATACAACACCGGACGCGCAGGCGGTGCGTTGTCCTGATAATCAAAGGTGATCACCGGCTCATAATACCCCAGCGGACGAAGCCCTTCTTTGATGGCTTTTTCCACCCGGGCACGAAAACGGCCGTCAGCCACGACTTCATCGGTCGTGATAGTGGAAAGCTGGACTCTTGCATTTTTTTCAAGTTGCCCGTCGAGCCCTTCCACTTTTAAGCGAAGATTTGCACTATAGGCCAGAGGGGATGTGAGAGACACAGCGACAACACAAACAAGAGGGTACCGGATCACATCAACTCCTGAATTTCTGAGATTTGACTGAGATATACCTTTATTCATTCAGAATACAGCCAACGAACCTGCAATGTGAATGAATAAGGGTATAAATGAAAATTATTTGAAGTTTACTATAGATACATAAGATAAATAACCTGAAATCTGCTGATAATGCACCGATTATTCTTAAACAGGAGCCACCGCAAATGACACAAAACACCACTCAATACCCGCAGGATACTGTTGTATCTCCTGTTTCCGCCGCTGATGCACTGCCTGACAGCGCCGTGGCACTGAGCATCAGCCCGCGCCATACCGTAACCGGCCATGATGTGAACCATGTACCTGACGGCTTTGATACCGCATATTTCGCCATGGGCTGCTTCTGGGGCGTGGAGCGCCTGTTCTGGCAGCAGCCGGGCGTGTACAGCACCACCGCCGGTTATACGGGTGGTACGACAAAGAACCCGACCTATGACGGTGTCTGCACCGGCAACACCGGTCATGCTGAAGCTGTCCGCGTGGTCTACGACCCGTCCGTTATCAGCTACGCCGATCTGCTGCGTCTGTTCTGGGAAAACCACGATCCGGCCCAGGGCATGAAACAGGGCGGCGATATCGGCTCACAGTACCGTTCGGCAATTTACACTCAGTCTGACAGCCAGCGCGTGCAGGCCCTTGCCTCACGTGAGCAGTATCAGCAGGCGATGAATGAGAGTCACGACAGCCGCAGTATCACCACGGCTATCCGCCCGCTCGGCCCGTTTTATGTGGCGGAGGATTACCACCAGCAATACCTGGATAAGAACCCGGAAGGCTACTGCGGACTCGGCGGGATCGGTGTTTGCCTGCCGCCTTCGCTGAGAAACTAGCCGCTTTTCCCCTTCCGGTGCTATACTGCACATCCGCGCACAGACAAATTGGATGTTCTGTGCGCCTTTCTTTTTTAATATCCGATACTTATGCTCTATATATCTAAAATAACCGGTCGCCACGCATAATCAACAACAGCGCGCCCAGAGGCAATCGTGCCGGCCATTCGGAACTTATATGTTAAATAGTTTATTAATCGTCCTGTTACTGTGCGCGATCAGCGCATTCTTTTCGTTATCTGAAATATCACTGGCCGCCTCGCGGCGTATCAAACTCAAAGTCATGATTGACGAAGGCAATACCAATGCCGCCCATGTGCTCCGTTTGCAGGAAGCACCGGGGATGTTCTTCACCGTGGTGCAAATCGGTCTGAATGCCGTGGCGATCCTCGCCGGTATTGTCGGTGAATCCGCCTTTTCACCGGCGCTGCGCACCCTGTTCGGCAATTTTATGGCTGATGCCGCCGCACAGCAGCTCGGTTCAGTACTGTCATTTATCATTGTGACCTCCATGTTTATCCTGCTGGCGGATCTGACTCCGAAACGTCTCGGCATGATCAAACCGGAAGCGGTCGCCATCCGGATTGTCCAGCCGATGCGTTTTTGCCTGACGATACTGCGCCCGCTGGCCTGGTTGTTTAACGGGTTATCCAATCTGTTCTTCAAATTATTCAAAATTCCGCTGGCGCGAAATGAAGATATCACCTCAGATGATATTTACGCGGTGGTGGAAGCGGGTGCGGTCGCCGGTGTGCTGCGCAAGCAGGAACACGAACTGATCGAAAACGTGTTTGAGCTGGAATCCCGTACCGTGCCGTCCGCCATGACCTCCCGTGAGAGCGTGGTCTATTTCGACAAGCAGGAAAACGAAGAAAGTATCAAAGAGAAGATCTCCACGCAGCCGCACTCGAAATTCCTGGTGTGCGACGGCGGGCTGGATCATGTGCTCGGTTATGTCGATTCCAAAGATCTGCTCAACCGCGTGCTGAACGGCCAGAGCCTGAATCTGCACGAAGGTGTCCAGATCCGCCCGGCACTGATGATCCCGGATACCCTGAGCCTGTCAGACACGCTGGAGAGCTTTAAGAATGCCGGGGAAGACTTCGCTATAATTCTGAATGAATACGCCATGGTGATGGGTGTTATCACTATCAATGACGTGATGATTACCCTGATGGGGGATCTGGTCGGTCAGGGACAGGAAGAGCAGATTGTCGCCCGTGATGAAAATTCCTGGCTGATTGAGGGCGGTACCCCGATTGAGGATGTGCAGCGGGTGCTGGATATCGATGATTTCCCGGATGACAGCAACTACGAAACCATCGCCGGGTTCCTGATGTACAAACTGCGCCGTATCCCGAAACGGACAGATTCCGTGAAATTCTCAGGCTATAAATTTGAAGTGGTGGATATCGATAACTACAAGATTGACCAGCTGCTGGTTACACGGATCCCGGATGTACCGGTTGTCCCGCGTCCGTCAGCCGCGGAAAGCAGTAAAGAGGGTCAGTCTGACGTGGCACACGGCGAACAGCACCAAAAACCGTAAAACTAACCCTTCTTCAATCAGTCAGGTATTGTAATTTATGCCAGCTGCGCCTGCAGCAACGATACCTGCTGATTAATTTCACTCATTGCACTCAGGTGGCGTTTGTCTCTGATTTTCGGCGGTAAAATCTTGCCGTAGTCAAATTCAAACGCGCCCATCCCCTGTATATACAGGCGGCCACGGAATAAGGTTTTCACGTAGCGGGCGATCTGAGCCGGGTTGTAACGGGCGAAAATTTTCATCGTACTTATGTCCTCCCCTTTACCTTTTCTTTCATGCCTAAGGTATGACTCAATTCTACCACCCGGGTTCATTAATCAAATGATTTAATCACTATTTTTACATAAAATGACACTTCACTACGATTTACTTCACAAATCAGAGTGAAAATCGATCACTATCACACTATAACAGCGGAATAATAACCTCATAATTACTATAAGTTTTATAAATAATGTGAGGCTGAAACACCGGGATTAGTGTCAGCAGATACAGAATGTAGCAGGCGGGGAAAAATTAGTGTAATTTGCATAACCATGCAAATTACACTGTTATTCAGGAATAAAATGGCAGTCAGAAACTGCTGACGCGGAATCCCGGGTTTATCAGCGATTCACGCGGTGTATAGTCGAGCGTTTTTCCGCTCCAGTCCGTGATATGTGCCCCTGCAGCAAGAGCAACGGCGTGTCCGGCTGCTGTATCCCAGATGTGGGTCGGGTTGAAACGGGGATAAAGCTGGGCTTTACCTTCCGCCACCAGGCAGAATTTGAGGGATGAGCCGATAGCACGGGTTTCATGCGGCCCCAGCTGCTCCAGATAATCCGCCAGTTCCGCATCCTGATGTGAGCGGCTGATCACCACCATCGGCAGATCCGTGTTCACCACTTTGATCGCCATCCGCTGCCCGCCCCGCTCACGCCAGGCGTGTTTGCCTTCTGCCAGATAGAGCACGTCCGGTACCGGGGCATACACCACACCCATTACCGGTATGCCGTCAGAAATCAGGGCAATATTGACCGTAAATTCACCGTTGCGGCTGATGAATTCTTTGGTGCCGTCGAGCGGGTCCACCAGCCAGTATTGTGTCCAGTGCTGCCGCTCAGACCACGGCTGCGGATCTTCCTCTGACAGCACCGGGATGTCCGGTGTCAGGGCTTTCAATTCCTGCACAATAATGTGGTGCGCAGCTAAATCCGCAGCGGTCAGGGGGGAGTTATCCGCTTTGGCGGAAATGGTCAGTGTGTCGGGATGATGGTAGATATCCATGATTGCATCGCCCGCCCGCCGGGCCAGCAGACAAATTTGATTGAGCATCCTTCACCTCTTTCACAAAACGGTTAGTGAGTCGCGTAATCCTGTTCACGTCTCCGGAGACCTGAGTATAGAAATAAAAATGGCCGGTGAAAACCGGCCATTTCGCATATTCTGTTTTTGCTGACAGACAGAGATTACAGGATCTCCAGCAGCTCCACTTCGAATACCAGTGTGCTGTACGGCGGGATCGCTGCACCGGCACCGCGCTCACCATAAGCCAGGTTGCTCGGGATATACAGTTCCCACTTGGAGCCGACCGGCATCAGGGTCAGTGCTTCAATCCAGCCTGCGATCACGCCGTTTACCGGGAATTCAGCCGGTTCACCGCGCTGTACAGAGCTGTCAAATACAGTACCGTCGATCAGACGACCGGTGTAGTGAACACGGACACGGTCAGTACGGGCCGGGATAGCGCCGTCACCCTGATTAATGACAGAGAACTGCAGGCCGCTTTCTGTAGTGGAAACGCCGTCTTTCTTCGCGTTTTCTTCCAGGAAACGTATCCCGTCTTTGACCAGTTCAGCCTGTTTTTCATTGCGGACAGCATCAGCACGCTCATGCATTTCACGCAGGGCACGATGCAGAACATCCACCGCCACCGCCGGCTGGTTATTTTCCAGTGCATCGGTGATACCGGCCAGGATAGCTTCCGGTACTAATCCGCTCAGCCCGGATTCCTGTAATTGCTGGCCGATTTGTAAGCCGATTCCGTAGCTTGCCTGTGCTTCCATCGTGTCAAAAGTCGGTTGTGTCATGAGAGATACCTGAGTAATAAGTAAGACAGACAAGCATAACAGCAGGATGTACCCCGGTAAACCCGATAATCAGTGAAAGCTGATGCAACACGGCGATTCCCGGAAAACAGCGCAATCAATTTATAAAACAGGACTAATTCCGAATAATTTCAGTAAGTCTGCTGCTACACTGGAACAATACCGGATGATAATGATTCATGCTGAACAGCGGGAGATTATGATGAGACTACTGCCAAAGCGCCATTTTTACGCTATCGCCGCCATTGCGCTGATTGTCATGCTGATCCTGTTTTTCTGGCCCGCTGCACAGAAACCACCGGTGACCGTTCCGCCTCAGAATATCACGCTGACGCCACCGGCTGATCCGCTGGGTGATCTGATCGCTGAGCAGACCGGCACACCACCGGAGACATCATCCGGTATCCCGGATTTGCCGCTGCCGGATAATCTCCCGCCCGGCGCACTGAATACCGAACCAGCCCCGCAACCGGAGACCACAACGCCTGCTGCTGAACCGCCGCCTTCCGCCCCTGCTGCACCGGACAGACAGCTCGTGGCACAACAGTTTACGGTGAAAAAAGGTCAGACGATTGCGCAGGTATTCCGCAGCAAAGGTTTACCGGTGGATGATTTATTCCGGATGACCGCCGCTGAAGGCCCGCAAAAACCACTGAATCAGGTAGAAGCAGGGGATAAAATCCGGGTGATTTACGGGAAAGGAAAAACCATTTCAGAGCTGAGAATTGATAAGGCTAACGGGCAGTCCGCCACCTTTAAACGACAGAAAGACGGCAGTTACCGCCGCTCTTAATCTCTGTGTTTACCGCATAAAAAAAACGCTGGCCTGAGCCAGCGTCTTTCAAAGATGTTTACCGTGTAATCAGCGATTACTCAGCAACAATCTTCACATTCAGTTCTGCAAACACGTCGCTGTGAACCTGGAAGTGAACTTCGTGATCACCCAGAGTACGCAGAACGCCGTTTGGCAGACGAACTTCGCTTTTCGCCACTTCAACGCCTGCTGCAGTTACAGCATCAGCGATGTCACGGGTACCGACAGAACCGAACAGTTTACCTTCGTCACCCGCTTTGGAAGACAGAGTCACAACGCCCAGGGCATTGATTTTTTCTGCACGAGCGTGAGCTGCTGCCAGAACGTCAGCTAATTTAGCTTCCAATTCTGCACGGCGCGCTTCGAAGAATTCGATGTTTTTCTTGGTTGCAGGAACTGCTTTACCTTGCGGTACTAAGAAGTTACGTGCATAACCAGATTTAACATTTACCTGGTCGCCCAGGCTGCCCAGGTTTGCTACTTTATCAAGCAGAATAACTTGCATTACCTTATCCTCTTAAAGTCATTAATGGACTGTGCCGATTACTGATGACGATCAGTGTAAGGCAGTAAAGACAGGTAGCGTGCACGCTTGATAGCACGAGCGAGCTGACGCTGATATTTCGCACTGGTACCGGTGATACGGCTTGGTACGATTTTACCACTTTCAGTGATATAGTTTTTCAGCGTAGCGATGTCTTTATAATCAATCTCTTGAACGCCTTCTGCGGTGAAACGGCAGAATTTACGACGACGGAAATAACGTGCCATATGGCTAGTCTCCAGAATCTATCAATTCAATATGTTCGGCATGAAGAACCAGTTTCGATAATCCATTTCGCCCCTGATGGGTGCTGATGAATCCGTGAACGGTTATCTGACTGCCGACCGTTATACTGCGAGTAATGGTTTGGATCGTCTGTCCGCTGGCAACCACGGGCATTCTGCACCATGCCTGCCGGGTAAGTCCGGCTTCCTGCTGTTGTGAGCGGTGCTCAAGCACAAACTGACAATGCGGAATTCCGGCCGGGCTGACTTTCCGGGTGGGTTCCCTGCACACTGTGCCGGATAACACCAGACGGTTAGCGGACACCGTTATTACTCTTCAGTTTCCTCAGCTTCATCATTTTCTTCAACGTCGTCAGACATGTCGCGCGGGCGACGTTCGTCTTTCGCTTTAACCATTGGAGAAGGTTCAGTCACCGCGTGCTTAACGCGCATAACCATGCTGCGGATAACGGCATCATTGAAGCGGAAAATAGTTTCCAGCTCGTCAATCACTTCCTGCGGAGCTTCAACGTTCAGCAGAACGTAGTGTGCTTTGTGCAGTTTATTGATTGGGTAAGCCAGTTGGCGACGACCCCAGTCTTCGAGACGGTGGATCTGACCTTCTGCGTTAGTAATAGCAGTTTTATAACGCTCGATCATTGCCGGTACTTGTTCGCTCTGGTCCGGATGAACCATGAAGACGATTTCGTAATGACGCATTAGTAGTGCTCCTTACGGATTATTAGCCTCCTGTCCGGGCAACCGCAACCCTGAGAGGCAAGGAACTTGTTTAAGTGCGGCTGAAAAATTTGACGTATAACTATACTCACACCCGCCTCAAAAGACAAGGTAATAAGTGTGTGATGCGGGATTATTTTGCGCGCTGACGCACAGCCTCAAACAGGCAGACACCCGTTGCCACCGAGACGTTCAGGGAAGAGACTGATCCCGCCATCGGAATGCTGATCAGTTCATCGCACAGGTCGCGGGTCAGACGGCGCATGCCTTCCCCTTCCGCACCCATCACCAGCGCCACCGGGCCGGTCATTTTGCTCTGATACAGATCATGAGTGGCTTCACCGGCGGTGCCGACAACCCAGATATTCTCATCTTTAAGCTGACGCAGTGTACGGGCCAGGTTAGTAACACGGATAAGCGGTACGCTTTCTGCCGCACCACAGGCGACTTTTTTCGCCGTCGCATTCAGCTGTGCGGAGCGGTCTTTCGGAATGATCACCGCGTGTACACCGGCAGCATCTGCAGTACGCAGACATGCCCCCAGGTTATGCGGATCGGTCACACCGTCGAGCACCAGCAAAAACGGTGTTGCATGCTCTGCCAGCAGATCAGGCAGATCCTGCTCCTGATACTGACGGCCGCCTTTGACTTTGGCAATAATGCCCTGATGAACGGCACCTTCGGTCTGGCTGTCCATCCACTGACGGCTGGCCATCTGGACGCGGACACCCGCCGCTTCCAGGGCATGCACAACCGGGGTCAGGCGGCGGTCTTCACGCCCTTTTAAGATAAAGACTTCGAGAAAACGGCTGGGATCACGCGCCAGCAGAGCATCCACGGCGTGGATACCATAAATAATTTCACTCATAACGTTCCGTTTGTTGCGGGACAATAAGCGTAATGAGGCGTTACCGCCTCATTACGGGAAGAGATAAACCAAAGGCAGTTACTTCGCGGCTTTTTTCTTCGCGCGTTTCGCCTTTATATTGGCCTCGATTTTTTTGGTCCGGGCTGATTTCTTGCTTTTCGGGGCTTTCGGGCCGTCTTCTTTTTTCTTCTTACGGAACGCACTGTCCGGCTCGAAGTTTTTGTCGCGGCGCGGATCCCCTTTCTTACCGTCCCGGCGCTTGTCCCCGCGTTCACCGGTTTTTGCCCGGGTTCTCGCGGGTTTGCCTTCATTACGGGCACGGCGGGTGGTTGAAATCAGCGCGAAATCAATGGTGCGCTCATCCATGTGTACTGCTTCCACCCGGATTTCAACTTCATCACCCAGGCGGTATACATTCGAGGACGATTCACCAATCAGACGCTGACCGACATTATCGTAGCGGTAGTAATCGTTATCAAGTGTTGATACGTGTACCAGGCCATCGATAAACAGATCATTAAGACGGACAAAGAAACCAAAGCCGGTCACGCTGGTGATAAGCCCGGTAAAGACATTCCCCACCTGATCCTGCATAAAGTCGCACTTCAGCCAGTCCGCCACATCACGGGTGGCTTCATCGGCACGGCGCTCCGTCATGGAGGTGTGTTCACCGAGCTGGAGCATACTCTGCATATCATAATGCCATGCACCGGTCTGTGATTTCGCCTCGCCGCGCTCTTTTGCCAGCAGGTACTTAATCGCACGGTGCAGGCTCAGATCCGGATAACGGCGGATAGGTGAGGTAAAGTGAGCATACGCCGGTAACGCCAGACCAAAGTGGCCGCGGTTATCCGGATCATAAATCGCCTGTTTCATCGAACGCAACAGCATGGTCTGTAACAGCTCGTGGTCAGGACGCTCCGCCACTTCCAGCATGACACGGGCGTAATCTTTCGGCTCCGGTGTCAGACCGCCCGGCAGCGTCAGCCCCAGCTCATTAAAGACGGTACGCAGATTGATGACGCTGTCTTCTTTCGGACGATCATGCACACGGTACAGCGCCGGTTCGTTGTTTTTCTCAACAAAGCGTGCCGCCGCAACGTTCGCCATGATCATGCACTCTTCGATCAGTTTGTGTGCATCGTTGCGCAGTACCGGCTCGATACGCTCAATGCGTTTTTCCGCATTGAAAATAAATTTCGCTTCTTCGGATTCAAAAGCAATCGCACCGCGCTCATCACGGGCTTCCGCCAGTGCTTTATAGAGTTTGTGCAGTTCTTCCAGGTGTTTGACCAGCGGCGCGTAGTGTTCGCGCAGCTCTTCATCCCCTTCGAGGATTTTCCACACTTTGGTGTAGGTCAGACGGGCGTGGGAACTCATCACCGCTTCATAGAAACGGTAACCGGAAAGCTTACCTTTCGCCGAAATCGTCATTTCACATACCATACACAGGCGATCAACCTGCGGGTTCAGTGAACAGACACCATTCGACAGGACTTCCGGCAGCATCGGCACAACCTGTGACGGGAAGTAAACTGAGGTTCCCCGGCTGCGGGCTTCATCATCCAGCGCCGTCTGCGGACGCACATAATAACTGACGTCAGCAATCGCCACCCACAGACGCCAGCCGCCGCCGCGTTTGGCTTCGCAGTGTACCGCGTCATCAAAGTCACGGGCATCTTCGCCGTCGATAGTCACCAGCGGCAGGTCGCGTAAATCAACACGGCCTTTTTTGGCGGATTCCGGTACTTCCTCGCGGATATCCGCGACCTGGCGTTCCACCTGTTCAGGCCAGGTGAACGGAATTTCATGTTTGCGCAGGGCAATATCCACCGCAATACTGGTGCCCATTTTCTCGCCCAGCACTTCAGTGATAACCCCGAGCGCCTGCACGCGCTTGCCCGGACGGCGGGTCAGTTCCGCCACCACGATATTCCCCATCCGTGCGCCGTTAATCGACTCTTTCGGGATCAGAATATCAAAGCACAGGCGGCTGTCATCCGGCACGACAAATCCCATGCCTTCTTCGGTAAAGTAACGGCCGACAATCTGGCCGGTTTTCGGCTCAACGACACGCACAACGCGTGCTTCGCGGCGGCCTTTGCGATCGGCCCCCATCACCTGAACCAGGATCACATCCCCGTGGATGCATAATTTCATCTGATCCTGCGGGATGTAGAGATCGTCTTTTTGTCCTTCGACACGCAGGAAACCGAAACCATCACGATGGCCGATCACGGTGCCTTTAATTAAATCAAGACGTTCCGGCAGTGCGTAGCACTGACGACGGGTAAAGACCAGCTGCCCGTCACGCTCCATGGCGCGCAGACGACGGCGCAGGGCTTCCTGAGCCTCTTCACCGCTGATCCCCAGTTCCTGTGCGATATCGTCGCGGCTCACCGGTTTGGTGTGGCGGCGGACGGTTTCAAGAATAAATTCACGGCTCGCGATCGGGGATTCATATTTTTCCGCTTCGCGCTCACGGTAAGGGTCGTTTGATTGTTTTTCCACTGACATTGTATCCTCCGTGGTTTCTGAACGGCATTATTCATCCGTCAGTAACAATTTATAAAGATGCTGATTGTCCTGCACCATATCAGCGAGCGTGTGTTTATCCAGTTCCTGTAAGAACTCCCGGATGGCTTTATTCAGTACCGACTTCAGCCGGCAAGCCGGGGTAATGTGACAAAATTCACCGCTGCAGTTCACCAGTGTTAACGGCTCGAGCGCGCGGACAACCTCACCGATACCTATAGTATTAGCAGGTTTTCCCAGGCGGATCCCGCCATTTTTGCCGCGAATCGCCTCGACATAACCCAAATGGCTCAATTGGTTAATTATCTTGACCATATGGTTACGGGATACGCCGTAAACGTCCGTCACTTCCGTAATGCTGGTCATTTTACCATCAGGAAGTGACGCCATATAAATCAGCGCCCGCAAGCCATAATCTGTAAAACTGGTTAACTGCACATTTTACCCCGGAAATTCTGTGAACCCGTACGGGGGAACACATGATAAGTAATGGATAATCATTATGTGTGTCTTTTGCTTATTAAGCAAAATTTGTCGTTAAAAACGCCGGGTTTTCTGTCATTACACAGTCAGAAATCCCGGCGTCAGAAAACAAAAGGCCGGACAAACATGCCCGGCCCTGACTGGTATCACCTGAACGATCTTATGCGTCGAACGGGTCGCGCAGGATCATCGTTTCAGAACGATCCGGACCGGTTGAAATAATATCAACAGGAACACCTGTCAGTTCTTCAATGCGGCGGATGTAATCCAGTGCTGCCTGAGGCAGTGCTTCGCGGGTCTTCGCCCCGAACGTGGTTTCAGTCCAGCCCGGCATCACTTCATAGATTGGCTCGATGCCTTCCCAGTTATCCGCAGCCAGTGGTGTGGTTTCGATGATTTCACCATTCGGTAAACGGTAACCGACACACACTTTCACTTCTTTCAGACCATCCAGCACATCCAGCTTGGTCATGCAGAACCCTGACAGGGAGTTAATCTGCACAGCGCGGCGGATAGCAATGATGTCCAGCCAGCCGCAACGGCGGCTGCGTCCGGTGGTCGCACCGAACTCCTGGCCTTTGGTACGCAGGTATTCACCGGTTTCATCAAACAGTTCGGTCGGGAACGGACCGGCACCCACGCGGGTGGAATACGCTTTGATGATACCCAGGACATAATCCACATAACGCGGACCTAAACCGGAACCGGTGGCAACACCGCCGGCAGTGGTGTTTGAGGAGGTCACATACGGATAGGTACCGTGGTCGATATCCAGCAGTGTACCCTGCGCGCCTTCAAACATCACCAGCTCACCGTTAACGGTGGCTTTGTACAGCAGATCAGACACATCCACAACCATACCGGTCAGGATATCCGCCACTGCCATGATTTCGTCCAGGGTTTTCTGATAGTCAACCGCAGGCTCTTTGTAGTAGTTCACTAACTGGAAGTTGTGATACTCAAGGATTTCTTTCAGTTTCTGAGCGAAGGTCTCTTTATCGAAGAGATCACCCACGCGCAGACCGCGACGGGCAACTTTATCTTCGTATGCAGGCCCGATACCGCGCCCTGTTGTGCCGATAGCTTTCGCGCCGCGTGCTTTCTCACGGGCATTATCCAGCGCAACATGATAAGGGAGGATCAGCGGACATGCTTCAGAAATCAGCAGACGCTCACGCACCGGAATACCACGCTCTTCCAGTGCAGTCATTTCTTTCAGCAGTGCATCGGGTGCGAGTACAACACCGTTAGCAATGATGCTGACGACGTTTTCGCGGAGAATACCTGACGGAATTAAATGCAGGACGGTTTTCTCACCGTTGATAACCAGAGTGTGACCCGCGTTGTGGCCACCTTGATAACGAACAACATACTTAGCCCGTTCAGTCAGCAAGTCGACGATTTTGCCCTTGCCCTCGTCACCCCATTGGGTGCCCAATACGACAACGTTCTTACCCATTTCGTTTTTACCTGGTTGCTTAAAAAAGGATTCTAGCATCTCATGACCGCCCTTTCAGCACTTTTTATCCACTTTATGAAAGTCACCTGATCAATGTCCATAATAAAGCCCGCCTAAGCGGGCTTTCTTCATCAGAGTGCGACCATCAGCATGCTGACGATTTTTCAGTACCGGTTATGCGGTTACCGGACTTACTGGCCTGAAGCCGGACGCAATGATGTCGGTGCCTTCATGTAACGGAAGAAATCCGTATCCGGGCTTAACACCATAATGTCGTTGCCATCGGGTTTGAAGCTTTGCTCATAAGCACGCAGGCTTCGGATAAACGCATAGAAATCCGGGTCCTGACTGAATGCATCCGCAAACAGTTTAGCGGCTTCCGCATCACCCGCACCACGCAGGGAGAGTGACTGGCGCTCCGCTTCGGCCAGGATTTCAGTGCGGGTTTTATCCGCCACCGCACGAATCTTCATGGCTTCTTCCAGACCCTGTGAGCGGTGACGACGCGCCACAGCTTCACGTTCTGCACGCATACGCTGGAAGATAGCTTCGGAGACTTCCGCCGGCAGGTTGATCTGCTTGATACGGACGTCCACCACTTCGATACCTAACGCCGCCATACTGTTCGGATTCACCTGCGGCTGTGCGCCTTTGGTTTCTTCCTGAACACGCGCTGCCGCATCGGCAATAGCGTTATCAGCATCAGTTGCCTGCGGATCGTTACCGGAGCTCCCTTCGTTCAGTGCATTTTTGACTTCCGTCGTTAATGTACCGCGGGAATCCGTCACAATCTCTTTCACGCTCAGACGACCGAACTCAGAACGCAGACGGTCACTGAATTTACGCTTCAGCAGGTTTTCAGCCTGATTAATATTACCGCTGTTTGTTGCGAGATAATACAGGCTGAAATCACTAATCCGCCATTTCAGGTAAGAATCGACGATCAGGTCTTTGTTTTCGTTTGTCAGGAAACGGTCAGCCTGGATATCCAGTGTCTGGATACGGGCAGGCAGCATTTTCACTGTTTCAATAAACGGTACTTTCAGGTGCAGACCCGGTTCATAGACAATCGGTTTGTTCTCCGCATCACGCAGAACTTTACCAAAGCGCAGCACAATACCGCGCTCGGTCTGCTGAACGGTAAAGACAGACGCATACAGAACGCCTAAAACCAGAATAACAATAACGGCTAAATACTTACGCATGATTATTGTCTCCCTGTGCGTTCAGTGTTACCACGGATACCCGAACTGCTGAGATCATACGTGTTGTTGTATTCAGCGGGTACATTCGGATTCCGGGTGCTGTTTTGTGCCTGACGGCCTGCCGGTGCCTGTGTTGCCGGTGCGGATGATGACGAGGCAGCGGCTTTCGCCGGTGCAGTCTGAGAAGCAGCTCTCTGCTCGCGCATAATCTGATCCAGCGGCAGCACCATCATGCTGTTGCTTTTATCATTGGCAATCACTTTACGGGTATTGCTCAGCACACGTTCCATTGTCTCAATGTACAGACGTTCACGGGTGATATCCGGTGCCGCACGGTATTCCGGCAGCATTTTCGAGAAGCTGGCCACTTCACCGCGCGCTTTCAGCACGATACTGGCTTTATACGCCTGTGCGCTTTCGATCATGCTTTGCGCGTTACCTTTTGCCAGCGGCAGAACTTCGTTCGAGTACGCTTCCGCTTCACGGATGGACTGCTGTTCGTTTTCACGCGCGGCAATCACGTCATCGAATGAGGCCTGGACTTCAGCCGGCGGACGGGCTTCCTGGAAGTTGACGTCGACAATCGCAATCCCCATTTTATAAGGTCTGATTGTCTCTTCGAGAACTTTCTGGGTTTCGTTACGGACCACGGTACGGTTCGCCGTCAGGATTTTCTCCATGGTGAACTTACCGATAACCCCGCGCACCGCACTGTCCATCGCCTGACGCAGACTGTTGCCCGGGTTGGTGACGCTGAAGAGATACTCTTCCGGGTTCACAACCTGGAACTGGACGTTCATATTGACGCGGACGACGTTTTCGTCAGCCGTTAACATCATGCCGTTGGTCGCCAGATCCTGGACGGTCGCCACATCAACCGCAGTGACGCGATCAATGAATGTCGGTTTCCAGTTCAGACCCGGCTGAACCACATGACTGAATTTACCGAAACGGGTAACCACGCCGCGTTCCGTTTCTTTAATCGTATAGAAGCCGGTTGCGGCCCAGACAACAACAATGGCGGCAATGGCGAGACTGATAATTCGTCCGCCGGCAAACTGTACCGGAGGACGATTGTTTCCGCCGGACTGCCCGTCATTATTATTTCCGCCTTTACCGCCACCCAGACCACCGAGTTTTCTGCTCATTTTCCGGAACAGATCGTCGAGATCAGATGCCCCACGGTTCCGGCCGCCTTTGTTACCGTCGGAGTTGCCGCCTTTATTGCTGCTCCCCCACGGGTCGCGGTCCTGTCCGTTATTACCGGGCTGATTCCACGCCATGCCTTCGCTCCACTCTTTTATGATCGGTTTTTCAGGGCTAAGAGCACAAAAACGCGCTCTCAATCAATATATTACGCCGCTGATAATCAGATAACGTAATCGGCTAACTGTTGTTCCTGCTTGCAGAGGCGGCGCCAGTCAACAATGGGCAGCCTGATTTCAAGGCAAATCCGGCCATCATCATCAAGCCACTCACGTTCAATCGCCTGAAGCTGATAAAAACGGCTGCGCAGACGGCCCTCCGAAGGAGGCAGACACAATTCCAGGTGTGCGATCTCACCGGAAAGGCGTTCCGTCAGCGCCCGGAACAACAACGGGATCCCTGCTCCGGTCTGTGCTGAAAGCCAGACCCTGACCGGCAGGTTATCCTCATTTCTGTCGATACGCGGTTCGAAATCGTCCAGCATATCGATTTTATTCATCACTATCAGAACCGGAATTTCATGTGCATCAATCTCTTCCAGAACTGTATTAACCGCATGAATATTTTCATCCACACGGTTATCCGCCGCATCCACCACATGAAGCAGCAGTGTCGCTTCGCGGGTTTCCTGCAGCGTGGCTTTAAATGCCGCCACCAGGTCATGCGGCAGATGGCGGATAAACCCGACCGTATCCGCCAGCACCACCGTGCCGACATCATCGACATCAATCCGCCGCAGGGTTGGATCGAGTGTCGCAAATAACTGATCCGCCGCATAGACTTTCGCATCAGTTATGTGATTAAACAGACTGGATTTCCCGGCGTTGGTGTAACCGACCAGAGACACCGTCGGAATATCCGCTTTACTGCGCGCCTGACGGCCTTGTCCGCGCTGGCGTTCCACTTTTTCCAGACGCCCTGAAATCTGTTTGATTTTATCCCGCAGCATCCGGCGGTCGGACTCAAGCTGCGTCTCACCCGGCCCCCGCAGACCAATCCCGCCTTTCTGGCGTTCAAGGTGCGTCCAGCCGCGAACCAGACGCGTGGAAAGATGGCGTAACTGCGCCAGTTCCACCTGTAATTTACCTTCATGTGTCCGTGCCCGCTGGGCGAAGATATCGAGGATAACCCCGGTTCTGTCAACCACCCTGCACTGGCATAAACGCTCGAGGTTGCGTTCCTGCGCCGGACTTAAGGCATGGTTAAAGAGCACCACATCGGCGTCACTTTCCATGACAGCATCGGCAATCTCTTCCGCTTTACCTTCACCCGCAAAATATTTCGGGTGCGGGGCACTACGGCTGCCGGTGACTATCTGAACAGGTGTCACACCCGCGGATGTCACAAGGGATTCAAATTCACTGAGATCATCAGTGTTCTTATCCTGTGAGAAAAACAGGTGGACCAGTACGGCCCGTTCACCGCCTTCATACCTGTCAAACAACGGCAGAACCTCTCAGGCTGAGTGAAAAACACGCAGGAAAAAACACAGGTAAAGTCTCCCTACCTATGTTTTCCCGCGATTGATAACTGCACACTGACTTATTCAGCGCCATCAGTATCCTGTTGCGCACCACCGTTACCGGCTGACTGGTGGTAATTGCTGCCGCCGGTCCCCGGGTTTGCGCCACCGCTGTGGTGAGAAACCGGACGGGAAGGTACGACGGTAGAGATCGCGTGTTTGTAAACCATTTGGCTGACCGTGTTTTTCAGCAGAATAACAAACTGGTCGAATGATTCGATCTGACCCTGCAATTTAATACCGTTGACCAGATAAATAGAAACCGGAACCCTTTCGCGACGTAATGCGTTCAGGAACGGATCTTGCAAAGATTGCCCCTTAGCCATTCTGTATTTTCCTTATTTTGTTGTTTTTTAAATGAAACCCAAACTGGGTTCGAAAAATAACTACTCAAAAACTTTCGTAACCCGTTAATTGTACACAATCAACGGCGCTATGCACGAAGAACCTGCATAACGGCTTTAAGAGATTGTTCAGGCTGTTCACTGTCAAGCCACTGAACGCCTTCCCAACCCCGCAACCACGTCATCTGCCGCTTGGCAAGCTGACGGGTGGCGCAAATGCCCCGATACACCATGTCATCATAACTGATTTCACCGGCCAGATATGACCACATCTGGCGGTAGCCGACACAACGGATCGACGGCAAATCCGGATGAAGATCCCCGCGCTGATACAGCGCACGGACTTCGTCCTCAAAACCGGCTTCCAGCATCATCTGAAAGCGCATCTCAATGCGCTGATGCAATATTTTACGGTCTGCCGGTGCAATGGCAAACTGATAAGCATTAAAGGGCAAATTTTCCCCGGCCGTTTCCGTCAGTTCTGTCATCGTTTTTCCGGAGATATAATAGACCTCCAGTGCCCGGCTGAGCCGCTGCGGATCATTCGGATGGATCCGCGCCCCGGCGACCGGATCAATCCGGCTCAGTTCATCATGGAGAACCTGCCAGCCTTCCTGTGCCGCCCGCGCCTCAATCTGTGCCCGGATTTCCGGGTCAGCGGACGGCAGCGGCGATAATCCTTCCAGCAACGCCTTGAAATACATCATGGTTCCGCCGACCAGCAGCGGAATTTTTCCCTGCGCGGTTATCTCATGCATTGCCGCCAGCGCATCACGGCGGAAATCGGCAGCGGAATAGGCCACTGACGGATCGAGAATATCAATCAGCCGGTGCGGGGCGAGTGCCAGTTCGGCAGCATCGGGTTTTGCGGTCCCGATATCCATCCCCTTATAAATCAGTGCGGAATCCACACTGATGATTTCCACCGGCAGGTGCTGACGCAGTTCAATCGCCAGCGCGGTTTTTCCTGAAGCCGTCGGCCCCATCAGAAACAGGGCTGCGGGTTTATGATGATTCTGTTCACTCATGACGTAATGCTGCAACGACCTCAGTTAAATCAATTAATTGCACTAAATCTGACGGCGGTCTGCGCACCAGTTGCGGGCACAGCCGTTCCACATCGGCCAGCAGCTGCACTGCCTGCGCTTTGCTCTGAACCGCCGGTTCACTGACCAGCATCTCTGCCAGCCGCGAGGCAATGGCGTTTTCATCCGCCTCCGGGTTATCAGCCAGAAAACGCAGTAATTCAGGGATAAGATGCGGTAAATTTTGCTGACGAAGCGGTAACGATACCGTACGAATCGTCGCTTTTCCACGGAAAACTGAGCCTTCTATGCCGAAAGTACGCAATACCCCGGCAAACCGCGTAAATGTCTCACACTCCTGTGCGTTTAACGCCATCTGAAGCGGGATCATCAATGGCTGGGATTTCAGTCCCTGCTCTCCCGGGATCAGTTGCTGACAACGCAGATAATGTGATGCTTTGCTGAGGGAAAACAGCGCAATACCGGCATCTGTCTCAATTAACGCATAACACGGCGGATAAAGCGTAAGGATTTTACCAAAACTTACACGCTCACTTTTTTCCGTCACCGGCTCACTTGCGGCGCTGATCCGGTTTTCTGACAGAAAAGTACTTTTTTCCGGAAACAGCTGCGGCTTAGTTTCTGCCGGTGTCTGCATCAGTGACTGATATATTCCGGCTTCTTTCGGGCTGTATCCGGGTTTATCCGCAGAATATGCCGGTTTTCCGCTGCTGCGGCTGCTGTGAGACGCGCCGCCCCCGGTGGTTTCCCGGTGCGGCGGCGGTGTGAGTACGTCCTCACGCTCAAACATATTTTTACCGGCTGCCGCACGGTTTTCCGGCACATGCTGCGTCTGCGGCGCTGACGGATCCGGTTCAAACAGAGAGACCGGCTGCTCATGCTGTTTCAGCACACTGAGCACCGCCTGGTAAATAAAGTCATGCACCAGCCGCGCCTGATGAAAACGCACTTCGTGCTTGGCCGGATGGACATTCACATCCACCTGACGCGGATCGATAGTCAGATAGAGAACATAAGCCGGTTGCTGATCGCCGCTCAGCCGGTCTTCATAGGCCTGACGGATGGCGTGGTTGATCAGGCGGTCACGCATCATCCGCCCGTTAACATAGCAATACTGTAAATCCGCCGGGCCGTTGTAATCTGCCGGTGAGGCCACCCAGCCGCGGATCTCCAGCGCTTCGTGAGTCCAGGTTACCGCCAGCGCCTGCTGCATAAAAGCCGTACCGCAGATAGCCCCGAGACGACGCTCCTGCTGATCATCCGCTTTAACCGGCCGGTACTGGCGCATCAGTTTGCCGTTGTGGGTGAGATTAATGGCCACATCAAAACGGGACAGCGCGATACGCCGCACCACTTCATCAATATGACCGAATTCGGTTTTTTCAGTACGCAGAAATTTGCGCCGCGCTGGCGTATTAAAAAAGAGATCCAGCACTTCCACGGTACTGCCCGCCGGATGCGCCGCCGGTTTCAGCGTCACGTCCATTTCACGCCCTTCGGCATACGCCTGCCAGGCTTCATTCTGCTCACGGGTGCGGGAGGTAAAGGTCAGGCGGGATACCGAGCTGATACTGGCAAGCGCCTCACCGCGGAACCCCATACTCATGATGGCTTCGAGATCGTCAAGTGTGGCAATTTTACTGGTGGCGTGACGGGCCAGCGCCAGCGCCAGCTCGTCTTTGGCAATACCGCAGCCGTTGTCACGGATACGGATAAGCTTTTCACCACCGCGCTCAATATCAATATCGATACGGGTGGCACCGGCGTCCAGGCTGTTTTCCACCAGTTCTTTCACCACCGATGCCGGGCGCTCAACCACTTCGCCTGCGGCTATCTGGTTTGCCAGCTGCGGCGGTAAAATCCGGATCGCCATAATTGCCCCCGTTCTCCTGTTATTTGGACGGTGCAGCCTGTAACGGATTCGCGGTAAAATATGCGCGTAATCCGCCGTGGATCGCGGCAGCGACCTGTTCCTGGTAAGTATCGGATCCTAACAGCTGTTCTTCAGTGCTGTTACTGATAAAGCCGGTTTCCACCAGAATGGACGGAATATCCGGTGAACGCAGCACCCCGAGGCTCGCGTGCTCCGGCGTGCTTTTGTGTACTTTGCCTATCTGGCGCAGCTGACGGATCACATCCTGCGCCACGGCATAACCGACGCGCTGAGAGTTACCGAACTGCAGATCCAGCACCGCCTGGCTGAGATACGGATCGGCACCGTTTGCCAGTGCATCACCGGCACCGCCGAGCAGTTCGGATTGTTTCTCGCTCTGTTCCAGCCAGTTACCTAATTCGTTGTTTGCCCGCCGGTTGGAGAGCACCCAGACTGACGAACCGGTCGCGGTGCGGTTTGGTGCGGAATCCGCATGGATAGACACCAGCATGTTGGAGCCGAATTTACGCGCCACTTCTGAGCGCCCTGCCACCGAGATAAAATAATCGCCGTCACGGGTCAGTACCGGTTTGAACATCGGGTCATCTTTCAGACGCTTTTCCAGCTTGCGGGCGATACTGATAGTGACATTTTTCTCTTTCAGCCCGTTCTGACCGATAGCGCCCGGGTCTTTCCCGCCGTGTCCGGCATCAATCGCCACCACGACCTGACGACTGTTTTTAGGCAGTTTGCCTGTCGGTACCACCGGAATTTTTGCCTGTGCCGGTGCGGCGGCCGGGGTGGTTGCTGCCGGAGCCGCACTGCCGCTGTTCATGCGCAGCGGTTTACCGGTTGTGGTGGTGACCGGTTGTACGGCAGCCACCGGGGCGGCGGTATAACTGTTTTTGCCGGTCAGGGTGATAGTCAGGCCGCTGCTATCCGCAGCATCACGGAAACTATTTTTATCCGCCAGTTCCAGCACGATACGCTGATGCTGAGCATCCGGCGCGCGGCTCTCTCTGACCACTTTAATCAGCCCGTTATTCAGATTGATCGGCAGACCGGTAATTTTCTGCGGCTGACGGATGTCGATCACCAGACGCTCCGGGTCATGCAGCGGAAACAGTTTATATTGCGGTTTGCCGTCAAAACTGAGCTGTAATGTGCCCTGAGAGCCGTTGTTGCTCACATTGATGTTCGTCAGGGACGCCGCGTTTCCGGCTGCACTGAACAGCAGGCTCACGCTGAAAAACAGCGCCGTCAGCCATGAAACGGCAGCCACATCAGATTTCCGTGTCAGATATGCATTCATTATCGGTAATTCCTCACATCTCCGCTAACTTATCCAGGAGTTCTTCACCATAAGGGGAACGGGCGGCAAAACGGGCTTCCCGTCCTTCCCCATCATACCGTAAGTGCAATTCCAAATCTGCATCCGGCAGAAAACCGGCCCCTTTTTGCGGCCATTCGACCAGACAGACAGTGTTTTCCCCGAAATAATCGCGGATCCCCATAAACTCCAGTTCTTCCGGATCCGCCAGGCGGTACAGGTCAAAGTGATAGACCGGGCGCGGTGAAAGCTCATACGGCTCAACCAGGGTGTAAGTCGGGCTTTTCACATGGCCGGGATGCCCCAGCGCCTGAAGAAAACCGCGGCTGAAGGTGGTTTTTCCGGCGCCCAGATCGCCGAAAAGATGCAGGACAAATCCGCGCTGACTCTGCTGTGCCAATGCACGGCCGAGCGCGACAGTGGCAGCTTCATCTGCCAGCGTAAACAGACGTTCTTTCATTCTCGTTGTCGTCACAGGTTATTTTATTGAAATAATTGAGCGTGTAATCCGTTAAACATACCACATTCCGGTGATATACCTGCATAACGGCGTGCAGAAAAACGACAATAATGCACAGTTTTTGTGCCGGACGGTCTGTGATAAACTCCGCACCATTCACCATCATACCTGCAATGTAAGTAAATACTCACTCATGAGCACTCACCCTGATTTACACCAGCTTGCCACCCGGATCAAACAATGGGGACGCGAACTCGGCTTTCAGCAGGTCGGTATCTGCGATACGGATCTCAGTGCGGAAGAGCCGAAGCTGCAGGCATGGCTGGATGCGGGCTATCAGGGAGAGATGGACTGGATGGCGCGCCACGGCATGATGCGCGCGCGCCCTCATGAACTGCTGCCGGGTACGCTGCGGGTGATCAGTGTGCGGATGAACTACCTTCCGGCCAAAGCATCTTTTGCTGCTGTGCTGCAAAACCCGGAACAGGGTTATATCAGCCGTTATGCGCTGGGGCGTGATTATCACAAGCTTCTGCGCCAGCGCCTGAAGCAGCTGGGAGAGCGGATTCAGGCTGAGTGTGATGAGCTGGCTCTGGATAATACCTTCAGTTACCGTCCGTTTGTTGACTCAGCGCCGGTACTGGAACGCCCGCTGGCAGCCAAAGCCGGTCTTGGGTGGGTTGGTAAGCACTCACTTATTTTAAACCGTGAAGCCGGTTCCTGGTTTTTCCTCGGCGAGCTGCTGATCAACCTGCCGCTGCCGGTTGATACGCCTGCGGAAGAACAATGCGGCCGCTGTGTCGCCTGTATGACCACCTGTCCGACTCAGGCGATTGTCGCGCCTTATACTGTCGATGCACGCCGCTGCATCTCCTACCTCACCATTGAGCTGGAAGGCGCTATCCCCGAAGAATTCCGTCCGCTGATGGGAAACCGCATTTACGGCTGTGATGACTGCCAGCTTATCTGCCCGTGGAACCGTTTTTCACAACTGACAGACGAGGCGGATTTCTCCCCGCGTAAGCGGCTGCATACACCGGAACTGCTGGATCTATTCGCCTGGGATGAAGCCACTTTCCTGCGGGTGACAGAGGGTTCCGCTATCCGGCGCATCGGGTATCTGCGCTGGCTGAGAAACATCAGTGTCGCGCTCGGCAACGCACCGTATGAAGATAAAATTATTATTGCGCTGACAGAAAAAACCGGACTGGCTGACTGGCTTGATGAGCATATCCGCTGGGCGGTTACCCGTCAGTATGCAAAACGGGGTGAATCAGGTATTGAAATACAGACTTCACAACAAAAACGCCTGATCCGCGCCATTTCCAAAGGTTTACCGCGCGACGCCTGAACCCGCCTCATCATCCCGTTAAGTTATCCACAATGTTCAGTGTTGTGAATAATATAAAAAGACCTTGCCTATCAATGTGAAGAAAAAATACAAGAGCGCTGTCACACAATTCACATAAATTAAATTAACATATAAATATCAATATATTAAATATACGACCGTTCGGTATTTCGCGGAATTCTGTGATTCAGCCGTCAAAACCGGCCTGTGGATAACTCTGTGCAGAAAAGTGTGTCAGAACCGCCGGGATGTGAATAACATGCCCCGCTGCGCTGTGGATAAAAAATGACATCCGGACAAAAAAATTGTCCCTGTTTGACTTAATCACCCCATGAAAGGTGATGAAAAGCAGAAACTGACATAAAGATAGTGCAGAAAGTGCCGGTGGTAATCTTTCACTGTCTGAATAATCACCGCTGGTGATCGTTCATCTGCCCTTCGTCAGAGAGGGCGCAAATTCTATTTCACCACGCCGGGATTAGCAAGTCTTTTCCCTGTATTTACGAAAAAAAGTCATCTAACCGATTAAATTATCAGCAAAAGTTCAGTGTGTCCGGTTTTAGGCTGCGGATACCTGTGAGTGATGATTATTTGCACCGCACAGCAATTTTCCCGGCAGAACCGGTAACAGAAATCACGCAAAGGATTATTCAGAAAATAATGTTTGGGGGGACTGAAGAGAAGAAAAAGATTGGAGCGGGAAACGAGACTCGAACTCGCGACCCCGACCTTGGCAAGGTCGTGCTCTACCAACTGAGCTATTCCCGCATCACAACGGTATATATCCGGCTATCTGAAAATTGGAGCGGGAAACGAGACTCGAACTCGCGACCCCGACCTTGGCAAGGTCGTGCTCTACCAACTGAGCTATTCCCGCGTCACAACCGGTATATTACCTGACAATCTGCAAAATTGGAGCGGGAAACGAGACTCGAACTCGCGACCCCGACCTTGGCAAGGTCGTGCTCTACCAACTGAGCTATTCCCGCATATTTTGCAATTTGCCCGCACCGCTTTCGATTGAAAATCTATCTCGGTACGGGGAGCGCATTATACGAAAAATTCATTTTCTGGCAAGCCCTCCGGCACGAAAAAATGAATTTTTTTGTTCAGATGCCGATAAAACCGGCAAATATGCTATAAAACACGCAATCCGAACTAATATTAACCGATCGGCGGCTGAAAATCAGCCCCCGTTTTTTATCACAGGCGGATAAAGGTTTCGCGGTAGTAAGCCAGTTCCGCAATTGACTCACGGATATCATCCAGCGCCTGATGGGTGTTTTTCTTGGTGAAGCCGCCCAGCACTTCCGGCTTCCAGCGGCGGGCCAGCTCTTTCAGGGTGCTGACATCCAGGTAACGGTAGTGAAAATATTGCTCGAGAGCCGGCATATAACGGAACAGAAAACGGCGATCCTGGCCGACGCTGTTACCGCAGATAGGAGAAACCCCCTGCGGCACCCACTGTTCCAGAAACGCGATAGTCGCCTGCTCGGCCTGTGCGTCAGAATACGTGCTGGCGCGGACACGTTCAATTAACCCGCTGGCACCGTGTGTGCGGACATTCCAGTCATCCATCAGGCCTAACTGTTCATCAGACTGATGTACCGCCAGAACCGGGCCTTCCGCCAGAATATTCAGGTTTGCATCCGTCACAATGGTGGCGATTTCGATAATCCGGTCACGTTCCGGGTCAAGTCCGGTCATTTCCAGATCGATCCAGATAAGGTTCTGTTCACTTTTAGCCATGTTGTATCCTATAGTTACCTGAGTATCCGCCTGTTTTTTGTTCACACGGATTGAATGATGACGGGTAAAATGAATGGTGTATCATAGCGCGTAATCCGCCCTGCCGCGAGTCACCCCGGCGGGCACTTTCTTCTTTACGTGGTGTCAAAACAGACGAGGTTTCGTTGGCTAAACAAAAACTTTCCAAAGGTCAGGTACGGCGTGTTCAGGCAAACCAGCAGCGCAAACTGCGCAAAGAGAACCGCCCGGAGCCTGAAGACAGCCTGTTCGGTGAGGCTCAGGAAGGACAGGTAATCAGCCGTTTCGGGCAGCATGCGGATATTGAAGCCGCAGACGGCTCGGTACAGCGCTGCAACCTGCGCCGCACCATCAAATCACTGGTCACCGGTGACCGTGTGGTCTGGCGTGCTGCATTGCAGAATAACGAAGAAGGCCGTGTTAACGGCATTGTTGAGGCGGTGCATGAGCGAGAGTCGGTACTGACCCGGCCGGATTTTTATGACGGTTTAAAACCGATCGCCGCCAATATCAACCAAATCGTGATTGTTTCCGCGATTTTACCGGAATTATCACTCAATATTATTGATCGCTATCTGGTCGCCTGTGAAACACTCGGTGTGGAACCACTGATTGTCCTCAACAAAATTGACCTGCTGAATGACGAAAGCCGCGACCTGGTCAATGATTTAATGAATATCTATCGTAATATCGGGTACCGTGTGCTGGAAGTGTCCGGCCACACCAACGAGGGGATTGATGCACTGACGGCAGCACTTGCCGGACGGATTTCCATCTTCGCCGGACAATCCGGTGTCGGAAAATCCAGCCTGCTCAATACATTGCTGCCGGAAAACGCCGATATCCTGGTCAATAACGTTTCTGATGTTTCCGGGCTGGGTCAGCACACCACCACCGCCTCACGGCTGTATCATTTCCCGCACGGCGGGGATGTGATCGACTCACCGGGAGTGCGTGAATTCGGGTTGTGGCACCTGACACCGGAACAGGTCACGCAGGGATATACCGAGTTCCGCGATTATCTCGGCGGCTGTAAATTCCGGGACTGCAAACACGGGGATGACCCGGGCTGTGCGCTGCGCGACGCTGTGGAGAACGGCGAAATCAGTGCGGAACGCTTTGAAAATTATCACCGCATTCTGGAAAGTATGGCACAGGTCAAGCCACGCCGTAATTTTACGGCCGGTGAAGACTGACAAGCGCAATAAGCACAGGTACAATAGCCCCCTTTTGTTCAGAATTCGCCGGAAAAACCGGCAGATAACAAACAATACCAGAGGTCGATGTGCTGGATACTCTTAAAATAAAATTACAATATTTGCTGCCTAAACAGTGTCTTACTCAGCTGGCAGGCCGCTTTGCCAACAAAAAACTTGGCTGGCTGACGCAGCTGGCGATCAAAGCATTCGCCAAAGCCTACAACGTGGATATGCAGGAAGCGAAAGAGAGCGAGTTTATCGCTTACAGTACCTTCAATGAGTTTTTTATCCGCGCGCTGAAAGAGGAAGTCCGCCCGATCGTGCAGGGCAGTGAAACCCTCGCGCTGCCGGCAGACGGCACCATCAGTCAGCTGGGGCTTATCCGTGACGATCAGATTTTACAGGCCAAAGGGCATAACTACACCCTGGAAGCCCTGCTCGCCGGAAACTGGCAGCTGGCGGATCAGTTCCGCAACGGGCAGTTTGTAACCACTTACTTATCTCCGCGTGACTACCACCGCGTGCATATGCCATGTGACGGTCATCTGCGCGAAATGATCTATGTCCCAGGCGATCTGTTCTCCGTTAACCCGCTGACCGCCGCGAATGTACCGAACCTGTTTGCCCGTAACGAGCGTCTGATCTGTGTATTTGACACGGATTTCGGCCCGATGGTACAGATTCTTGTCGGCGCCACGATTGTCGGCAGTATGGAAACCGTCTGGTGCGGTATGGTCACACCGCCGCGTGAAGGGATTGTCCGCCGCTGGACTTACCCGGCACACGACAGTGTCTGTGCGGTAAACCTGAAAAAAGGCGAAGAGATGGGCCGCTTTAAGCTCGGCTCCACCGTGATCAACCTGTTCCCGGCGGATACCGTTGCACTGAACAGCGCACTGGCAAACGGCGTTTCCACCCGCATGGGTGAACTGCTGGCCACCCGCATCACCGCAGATGATGCTGCCTGCGCGGAAGAAAGCCCTGTAAGTCCGTCACAACCGGACACCGCTGCCACTCACTGAGGACTCTCCCCTGTGCGCCTGATTATCTCATTTTTACTGGCGGTTTTTCTTTTCTCCCCGCTGACAGCGGTATATGCGGCATCGGACATCAACGAGCCGCAGATCCGCCAGGAACTGAAGCGGATTGAGAGCAGCAAAGATCCGAAAGATATTGAGATGGCGCAGGCGTTACAGGCGACCCTGAACTGGCTGGCAGACAGCAAAGCCGCAAATGAGCGGGCGCAGAGCTATCAGGACACCATCGATAACTTCCCGAAGCTGGTCAGAGCGTTACGCCAGCAGTTGCTGGAAGAGAGTGATTCCCCGGCCAAAATTCTGACCACCCGCCCTATCAGCGACCTTGAGCAGCAGGTTATTCAGCTCAGCGGACAACTGCTGGAGCAGGGACGGCTGTTACAGCAGGAGCAGGACAAAAACCGCGAAATCAGCGATTCCCTGACTCTCCTGCCCCAGCAGCAGTCCGAAGCCCGCCGTCTCCTGAATGAAGCCACCTCCCGCCAGCAGGGACTGGCAACCCCGCTGACCCCGCTTGCCGAGGCTCAGGCCACACTGGCCGCCGCAGAAGTCCAGGCACGCAAAGCAACGGTCAATGAGCTGGAACTGGCACAACTTTCTGCCAATAACCGCCAGGAACTGACCCGTATCCGTCTCGAACTGCTGCGTAAACGCTATCAGCGGCTGGATCTCGAACTTCAGCAGCTGCGCAGCGTGCTTAACGGCAAACGTCAGCAGAAAGCGGAACTGGCGCTGGAGCGCACCGAACTGCTGGCCGAACAGGCCGGTGATTTACCGCCGTACCTGAAAGAACAGATTGATATCAACCGCGAGCTGTCGCAGGTACTGAATGATCAGGCCGCGCACATGAGTGATATCGGGGAGATGCAGCGCCAGGCGGCGACCGATATCCAGAAAGCCCGCCAGGTGCTCAGCACTATTCAGGAGCAGGCACAGTGGCTGAACGGCTCAACCGCGCTGGGAGAAGCCCTGCGCGCCCAGCTCAGCCGCCTGCCGGATATGCCGAAACCGCAGCAGCTGGATAAAGAGATCACCGACCTGCGTGTTGAGCGTCTGAAATATGAAAATATGCTCGATGCCCTGTCCGGCAATAATAATGAGCCGGATACGTCACAGACAGCCTCCCTCCCTGCGGATCAGGCCTCGCTCTATCAGCAACTGATTCAGAACCGCAAAGAACTGCTCGGCTCCCTGCTCTCCGGTTACGATACCGAAATTCTGGAGCTGACCAAGCTCAAAGTGACCACCAGTCAGCTCAGTGATGTGCTGATTGAAGTCCGCGACGACACCCACCGCTATCTGTTCTGGGTGGCGGATGCCACACCGGTTTACCTCAATTACCCGATTGAAGTACTGACCAGCCTGACCAAACTGCTGTCCCTGGATACCCTGGCGCAGCTCGGCGGTGCATTTAAAACCATGTTCTCGTGGCAGAACAAAGAGATTTCACTCTATATTATCAGCACCCTGCTGCTGGCGATTTTCGGCCTGAACTACCGCCGCCATTATCAGGCATTCCTGGACAGAACCAGTCAGCGCATCGGTAAAGTGACACTGGATCGCTTCTCTATCACGCTGCGCACTCTGTTCTGGTCTGTACTTGTCTCCCTGCCGCTGCCGGTGCTGTGGTCGGCTATCGGCTACGGGTTACAGAATGCCTGGCAGTACCCGATGGCAAAAGCGATCGGTGACGGTGTCAGCGCCACCACGCCGGTGCTGTGGCTGTTTATGTTCTGTGCGACCTTTGCCCGGCCTAACGGGCTGTTTATCGCACAGTTCCGCTGGCCGGAAGCCCGCGTTAAACGGGCAATGCGTTTCTATCAGCTTTCTATTTTTGTCATTGTGCCGCTGATGATGGCAATGACCACTTTTGAATATTTCAATGACCGGGAGTTCGCCCCGACACTCGGCCGCCTCTGCTTCCTGCTGCTGTGTGCCGCACTGTTTATCATTACCAGCAGCCTGCGCCGTGCGGGGGTTCCGCTCTATCTTGACCGCCACGGCAGCGGCGACAATGCCGTCAGCAAAGGGATGTGGTGGCTGCTTCTGCTGGCTCCGGTTGTGGCAGCGATTGCTGCTCTGCTCGGCTATCTCGCGACCTCACAGGCGCTGCTCGGCCGCCTGGAAACCTCGGTCGCCATCTGGTTTATGCTGCTGGTGATCTATAACATCATCACCCGCTGGATGCTGATCCAGCGCCGCCGTATCGCCTTTGAACGCGCCAAACAGCGCCGTGCTGAAATCCTGGCCCAGCGGGCAAAAAGTGATGATGACAGCGGCGTCAACAGCAATGCCAACAGCGCGGAAGGTGTGATTGATATTGAAGAGCAGGTCATTGACCTCGATACCATCAGTGCGCAGTCGGTCGGGCTGGTCCGCTCCATCCTGACCATGATTGCCCTGGTATCCTGTATTCTGCTCTGGTCTGAATTGCACACCGCCTTCTCCTTTATGGAAAATATCCGCTTGTGGGATGTCAGCAGCAGTATCAACGGCGTGGATACCCTCCAGCCCATCACGCTCGGCTCTGTCTTTGTGGCTATTCTGGTGATTATCATCACCACGCAACTGGTGCGGAACCTTCCGGCACTGCTGGAACTGGCGCTGTTACAGCATCTGGATCTGACACCCGGCACCGGTTACGCCATCACTACCCTGACCAAATACGCGATCACACTGGTCGGCGGAATTGTCGGCTTCTCACTGATCGGCATTGAATGGTCGAAAATGCAGTGGTTTGTTACTGCAATGGGTGTCGGGCTGGGCTTTGGTTTACAGGAGATTTTCGCCAACATTGTTTCCGGCCTGATGATCCTGTTCGAAAAACCGATCCGTATCGGCGATACCGTGACTATCCGTGACCTGACCGGCAGCATCACGCGCATCAACACCCGCGCCACCACGCTGACAGACTGGGACCGCAAAGAGATTATCGTTCCGAACAAAGCCTTTATTACCGAGCAGTTTATCAACTGGTCGCTCTCGGATACCGTCACCCGTATCGTCCTGACCATCCCGGTCCCGGCAGAAGCCAATCCGGAGCAGGTCACCATTCTGCTGCTGATGGCAGCACAGGACTCGGCAATGATTCTGGATACGCCAAATCCGGAAGCTTACCTGGTTGATTTACAACAAGGTATTCAGATCTTTGAACTGCGCGCCTACGCCGCTGAAATGGGGCACCGCCTGCCGGCGCGTCATGAGATCCATCAGAATATCCTGCGCAGCTTCGCGGAAAACAACATTATTCTGCCGTTCCCGCCGTTTGAAGCGCGGGTGGATATGGTGGGGAATATTCTGCGCAGCGGCACAAAGAATCTGTCGGGCCGTAACCCGTCACGGAAATCAGGGGCGTTGTGATATCACAGACAGTGATCCACACCGCCGTGATGTGAACAAGTGCCGCGTCCTTTCGGGGCAGAATAAGAGCCGTCTCTGCAGACGGCTTTTATATTCGGGTCATAAGTAATATAACCGAATGCACCGATAATATCGTACATTTTTTCCGACAGAAGATGAGTAATAATCTGAATGCGGACAACCTGAACTTTAGATGTTATTTCTGAGATTCCTACTGACAATAAAACCATACTTTAATCGTCAACCAGAATATCTTTCACTTTTTCAGCTATTTTCTGATTTATTTACCTCATTTAATAACAGGTTTTTTTCATCGCCAGATTTATTAACCACTCGTTCGAACTGAGATAAACTATGTATTCAATCTGATAATAACGCTGATTTTAATATGCCGCTGTCCGGAGGCCTCATCCGGAAATGATCATTGCACATACCCCCAGTCGAAAAAGCAAAAAACCACATAAAAAAAATAAAAACTATCTTATTGATTTAACTTTACTTTTTAAGTAAAAATTCAGTAATAATACCATGATTTGTTATTATATCTGTATCTGACACATATCCCTTTCAGGTATATTCTCAGGCAGAATTTAATTTTATGAAGTTAATTCAATTATCTACCCATAAACAAAGTGTATTTTTGCAAAAAATTTAAGGTGATGATAGAGTTTAATTAAACGCTATCATTTTTATACCGGCAACGACCAAACTTACAACCACCTTACAAGAAAAACGATATGGAAATTAAAAATATTTTAACGGATAGTGTCAAATCGCTTGGTATCATGGCATATATTGATAACTCAGAAAAAATGTTAGAGGAATTCAGTTGGTTGTATAAAAGCTGGATTTACAGTGGTTGTTATCATTCCTCTGATTTACTTATAGTACATCACCCGGAAGTGGAACAATTTTTACCTAAAGAACCTGGTGTTATTCTTATTCCGTGCCTGCCACACGCTACAGCAGGGACACCTTTTGAAGGCTATCATTATTTTAATTCAATTGGCTGTCTTTCAGGTGAACATATTGATGATATTGCAGCTCAGTATCCCTGGCTCCTGAGAACAGATGCAGATATCTTCCTCACCCCCAAACTGGCCGATTTTCGCCCCAATTTTCCTGTGCACGGACGGGGGAGATATCACATCGATGATGATTTCAAAGAAAAAATGCTGGATTTCTGCCAACGGCACGGCGTTAAACACTTTGGTCATTTCGGCTGCGGCAGTTCTCTGATGTCTTCCTCTGAACTCATGATTCCTTTTTTACGCCGCCAAATATACTGGTGCCGGCAATTAATGGATGAGTTTGGTAAAGACCCAAAAAACTGGGGAGAGTGGCCCGGCTGGTTTCGTGGAGTGACGACCATGTATGCCGCAGAAATAGCCGCAAATGAAGATTACTGGAACATGCTGTATAACGGGTATGAGCGCATTCTGGATATTTCATGCAGTGATAATTATCCGATTGATTCAATGACTTTTCATATTCATGCGGTGCATAACTCTAACTACTTTTCTAAATTTAAACTGCGTGACGGAGCGTATCAGTCAATAGATCCTGACACACTGGATCGCAGCATTATCCCGCAATATTGCCACTGGCTGGCGGTAGCATCAGTTGAACAGGTAAAACAGGAAGCGAATTATCCCTGGTAAGCCACCGGGGAGAAAATGTTCCCCTGAATGAAAAGACCAGCCGGGTGTGATTAGCGCTTATTCAGGTAAAAACCGCCGGGATAATAACATCCGGCGGTTTTTTGTGCAGCGGAATATAACACTTACTGCTGATATAACCGGCGCAGATAATGAGCAACCGCGTCATCCGCATTAGAGCCAATCACTTCCATCTCCGGCAGAATATCTTTCAGGCGCTGATGTGCTCCCGCCATAATGCAGCCTTTTCCGGCCATTTCCAGCATCTCGCGGTCATTCATACCATCACCGAAAGCAATACAGTCATTCAGGCGGTAGCCCAGAGATTCTGCTACCTGCTGCAGCGCTTCACCTTTTGAAACCCCCCCGGCCATCACTTCCAGGCAACTGCGCAGCGAGAAACTGACATTCACTCTGTTACCGAAACGCACACGGATTTTGGCTTCCAGCGCGACAAGTTTCTCGTGGTCATCACAGGTGAAGTAGACTTTGCAGACCTGATCCACCGGAAAATCATTGCGGTCGAACAGCTCATACATAAAAACAGATTCCTGAAAAAACGCTTTCTGTTCCGGGCTTTCCCGGTTGATCATCCAGCCGTCACCCCGGTAATAGTTGGTGAGGATATCCGGATTATCAAACTCCATCAGGCACAGCTCGCGGGCCACATCCGGGTCCACATCATGACTGAATACCAGTTCGCCTTTGGTGTTATGTACCCGCGCGCCGTTGGAGGTGATCATAAACGCATCAATCCCCAGTGCATCACGGATCTGCGCCACATCCACATGATGGCGACCGGTGGCAAACACAAAATGCACGCCTTTATTGATGGTCAGCAGGCGGAGGGTTTCCTTGGTGTAGGGGGTTAAACTGTGGGCAGGTGATAATAACGTTCCGTCTAAATCTGAAGCAACCACATGATACATATGCAAATTCCTGAAAATTGATTAGTGGAGTCCGAAAAAATGACAAATCGCATTGAGCGCGACAGCGCGCAACGCGTCTTCTTCGAACAGGATCTCGTGATAAGCTCCCTCAAACGTCAGAGGCATATGTTCTTCTTCTTGTCCTGTCCGGGCTTTACGGCGGTTTTCGCAGAAAGCCAGCAACTCCCGATTGTCCACCACCTTATCTTCTGATGCCATCAGCACCATCAGCGGGGTGTTTATCTCTCCCGCCTGCGCAATTATTTTCTGCCCGATATCAATGCTTTCGCGTAACCAGTGATACGTGGGTCCGCCGAGACGTAAAGCAGGATAATCAGCATAACAGCGCAGGTAACGCCGGTACCGCGGGTAACTGTGGGTCAGCATGTTGATTAAAAACGGCAACGGCTGCCACTTCCCGGTTGATACCGCATACTCATTGCGTTCCGACGGCCGTTTATCGGCCCGGTTCACAATCATATTCGCCAGCCACATCGGCATCGGTAAATTGATGCCGAACATCGGGGCACATAATACTGCAGCACGGAAGGTGTCCGGCTCGCGTAACAGATAACCGCTCAGTATCGCACCGCCCATCGAGTGTGCCAGTGCATAGCGGTAAGCGTAATTTTTCTCCGCCAGCGCGATGCCGGTGAACTGAGAAAAATCATCAATATAGTCGTCAAAACGCTCGACATGGCCTTTTTGCGGATCATCCAGCATCCGCCCAGAAAGCCCCTGCCCCCGGTGATCCATAATAAAGACATCAAAACCGAGGTGGAAAAAATCGTACAGCACTTCCGGATATTTGACGTAACTTTCGCTGCGCCCGGAACTGATCACCAGCACTTTGTCATGGGCAGGATCAGTAAACTGCACATAACGGATAGTGACATCATCCGTGCCCTGAAATGCCCGCTCATCCCGCCGGTTCCAGAAATCAAGTAACGGACCGTTCACAAAGGCAGAATATTCCGCTTCGCGTTCCAGCCAGCTTGCTTTCAGGGTATCCGGTGGCAGCATAGGGTGCTCCTTTAGTCGTCAAATCCGGTGAGATGTTCGCGGATAAGGGCCATAAATGCATCGCCGAATCGTTCCAGTTTCCGCTCTCCGACGCCATTTATCAAGAGTAAATCATTTGCCCTGACCGGGCATTGTTCCGCCATTTCAATGAGTGTGGCATCGTTAAACACCACAAACGGCGGAATATTTTCCTCATCCGCAATGGATTTGCGCAGTTTACGCAGTTTTGCGAACAGTTTTTTATCGTAATTACCACCGTAACTGCGGGCAGTCTGACGCGGTTTGATATTCTGGATCCTCGGCACCGCAAGTTGCAGCGGCACCTCGCCGCGCAGAACCGGGCGGGCGGATTCGGTTAATTGTAACGCAGAATAATTGGCAATATTTTGCGTTATCAGCCCTAAGTGGATCAGCTGACGCAGCACACTCACCCAGTGTTCCTGGCTTTTGTCTTTGCCGATGCCGTAAACCGCGAGTTTGTCGTGTCCGTATTCGCGGATCCGCTGGTTATTTGAGCCGCGCAGCACATCCACAACATACCCCAGACCAAAACGCTGCCCGGCGCGGTAGATACAGGACAACGCCTGTTGTGCCTCAACCAGCCCGTCATACTGTTTCGGCGGATCCAGGCAGATATCGCAGTTGCCGCACGGTGTCTGGCGGTTCTCGCCAAAGTAATTCAGCAATACCAGGCGGCGGCAGGTCTGCGCCTGGGCAAACGCTCCCATGGCATTCAGTTTGTGCTGTTCGATATCTTTTTGCGGCCCGGCCGGTTTTTCATCCAGACAGCGGCGCAGCCACGCCATATCCGCCGGGTCATAAAACAGAACCGCTTCCGCACTGACCCCGTCACGACCGGCGCGGCCGGTTTCCTGGTAATAGGATTCAATATTGCGCGGGATATCGAAGTGCGCGACAAACCGGACGTTGGATTTGTTAATTCCCATCCCGAACGCCACCGTGGCGACCACGACCTGTAAGTTGTCCTTGAGGAAGGCATCCTGAACCCATTCACGCTGTGAATTATCCAGACCGGCATGGTAGGCCGCGACACTCAGCCCGCGTTTTTGCAGACGGGCGGCGACATCTTCCACTTTATTACGGCTGTTACAGTAAATAATGCCGCACTGGCCTTTCTGACCACGGACAAACATCCACAGCTGATCAAATGCTTTATATTTTTCCACCAGCGTGTAGCGGATATTCGGGCGGTCAAAGCTGCTGATGTGGATCAGCGGATCGCTGAGGCGCAGCCGCGAGCAGATATCAGAGCGCGTGGTGTTATCGGCGGTGGCTGTCAGGGCAATCACCGGCACACCCGGCAGATGCTGGCGAAGCTCGCCTATCGCGCAGTATTCCGGCCGGAAATCGTGCCCCCACTGGGAGATACAGTGCGCTTCATCCACTGCCAGCAGCGATGGCTGCCACTGCTGTAACTGACGGATAAAGCTGCCCATCAGCAGGCGTTCCGGTGCCACATACAGCAGTTTGATGCGGTTATTGTGACAGCCTTCCAATACCTTCTGCTGTTCCTGCGGGGTCTGCGCCGAGTTCAGATAACCGGCTTCCACCCCCAGCAGGCGCAGCTGATCGACCTGATCTTTCATCAGGGAAATCAGCGGTGACACCACCACTGTCAACCCCGGCAGCATTAGTGCCGGAATCTGATAACACAGTGATTTTCCGCCGCCCGTCGGCATGACCACCAGACAATCGCGTCCGCCGGTGACGGTACCGATAATATCGGACTGTCCGGCACGAAATTGCTGATAACCAAAGACCTGGCGCAGGATAGCGTCAGCGTCGGGCAGGGTATTGATGACTTCAGCGGTAGACACGCAGCTCCTCAGGTGAAACAGAAATCCGGGCAGTGCATTCTGCCGGTAAAAAGATGCTTCTATGCTAGCTCAGTTTGCCATCAGATAACAGACTATCCGCACGGACGGTGATAATATTCGATCGGTGCTGAGTTTTTTTGCGTACAGCTGCTGGTGTAATTTTGTGATGCACGTTACACTTTCACATCTTTTTAACGTCTTTACCGCCATCCGGCGTATCGCAGGCGATCACATTTTACGAATAATTAATTAATGACGTGATTAATCACGTTGTAACTATATAATTTCAATATGATGTGATGACAATGCGCAACATGATCGCACCGGCAGGTATCTTCTTTTCTTTTTCTTTCAGACTTGGACTATCATGAGCCAGCAACAGACCGTAAAAGGCGTCCTTTGTGCTCTCGGCGCTTACTTTATCTGGGGTATTGCCCCGGTGTATTTCAAACTGATCCAACAGGTGCCTGCGGATGAGATCCTGACACACCGGATTATCTGGTCATTCTTTTTTATGATCCTGCTGATCACCGTGTCACGCCAGTGGCCGCGTATCCGCCAGATTATCCGCCAGCCGAAGAAAATCATGATCCTCGCGCTGACCGCCTGTATTATCGCCTCAAACTGGCTGATCTATATCTGGGCGGTGAACCACAACCATATGCTGGAAGCGAGCCTCGGGTACTTTATTAACCCGCTGGTGAATGTGCTGTTCGGGATGCTCTTTCTCGGTGAGCGTTTCCGCCGCCTGCAATGGTTTGCGGTGTGTCTCGCCTTTACCGGCGTGCTGATCCAGCTCTGGCAGTTCGGCACCGTGCCGGTGATCGGGCTGAGTCTGGCCATGACATTCGGTCTGTATGGTCTGCTGCGTAAAAAGCTGGGGGTGGATGCCCAGGCCGGTATGCTGGTGGAAACCCTGTGGCTGCTGCCGGTTGCCGGTATTTATCTGCTTTTCTTTGCCAACAGCGCCACCAGCAATATGACCATGAACAGCCTGACGCTGAATCTGCTGCTGATTGCCGCCGGGATTATCACCACCGTGCCGCTGCTGCTGTTTACTGAGGCCGCTAATCATCTGCGTCTCTCCACGCTCGGCTTCTTCCAGTACATCGGCCCGACCCTGATGTTTGTGCTGGCGACCACCGCGTATGGCGAGGCCATTTCCGCCGAACGGCTGATCACGTTCGCCTTTATCTGGGCAGGGCTGATTGTCTTTACCCTGGATGCGCTGTACACCCAGCGACACCGCTACAAAAAAGCGTGATATCCTGTAAGACAGCGCCGGATGTGCCGGTGCTGTCACCGGGAGGATAACGATGGACTGGATCACGCATCATCTGGCGGTACTGCACGACCACCCGCTCTGGCTGCTGGCCATTCTGTTTGTTATCGCCCTGAGCAAATCCACGATTATTCTTTCCTCCGTCCTGCCGCCCGCCTCGGTCATGCTGATGACGGTGGTAACGCTGGCATTTCCGGTCGTTCCGGTGGTGATTATCTGGCTGGTAATTACGCTGGGTGCCGCTTGTGGTTCGATGATTTCGTATTATCTGGGGCGTCTGATTGTCACCCGCAACTATTTTCCCGGGCTGATGGCGAAATACAAAACCGCCCTCGGCAAAGCCCAGGCGCGGCTTCAGACCAGCGGGCTGCTGATCCTGTTTACCTCACGGTTTATTGCGGTGCTGCGCTATCTGATCCCGATGGCGGCCGGCTTGCTGCGTTTCACACAAACCCGCGTGCTGGTGACCTGTCTGCTGTCCGCCGGGGTCTGGACCGCCCTTTACATGCTGATTGCAAAGGGCATTGAGTTTACATTTTTCTGAGGAAGGCGGTTACAGCCAGTTCTTGCGTTTGAAATAAAGATACGGCGCGAGTGCAGCGGCAACCATCACCCCGATCGCGGCAGGATAGCCCAGCGACCAATCCAGTTCCGGCATAAATTTGAAGTTCATCCCGTAGCTGGATGCCACCAGTGTCGGCGGCAGGAACACCACGGATACCACTGAGAAGATTTTGATAATGCGGCTTTGTTCGATATTGATAAAGCCCATTGCCGCCTGCATCAGGAAGTTCACTTTCTGGAACAGGGATTCATTGTGTGGCAGCAGGGATTCGATATCGCGCAGGATCTCACGCGCCTGCTCAAGCTGATTCGCGGGCAGACGGGTACGGCGGACCAGGAAGTTCAGCGCCCGCTGCGTATCCATCAGACACAGACGGACTTTCCAGCCGATATCTTCCTGTTCAGCCAGCGCAGACAGCGCTTTATCGAACTCATCATCCTGTTTGCCTTTCATAATCGCCCGGCTGAGTGTTTCCAGATGACTGTAGATATTTTCGATTTCATCCGCGAGCTGCTCGATTTTGGTTTCAAACAGATCCAGCAGGATTTCGTAACCGTTGCCGTCCTGCATGGTCTGTTTGCGCGCGCGCATACGGTACAGACGGAATGCAGGCAGTTCCCGCTCACGCAGCGTGTATAAACGCCCGTCGCGCAGGGTAAATGCCACCGTGGAGTTTCCGGCGTGGTCGTCCGCATCTTCGTAATAGAAAAAGGAGTGGACGTGCAGACCGTCATCGTCCTCAAAGAAACGCGCGGAGGCTTCGATATCATCCAGTTCTGGGCTGGTTGCCAGTTCCTGGTTGAACTGGGTCTGGATCAGCTGCCGTTCATGCTCTTCCGGTTCCGAAATATCCACCCACAGCGCATCTGTCAGGGCGTCGCCCTCTTCTAAATCAAGACGTTGCAAACGCTTATTATCAACTTTAAATGCGCTCAGCATGGTGTGCGGCCTCCGGAAACGAAAGGAAAAGAAAAAGTGTGCGCATGTTATGCGCAGATGAAAAAGAGTGTCAACCGGTTATTCCCCGGTTAACACTTTACTCTGCGGGAAATCAGGGTTTTTCCAGTTTGGCGTAGGAGGCCACCAGCCATTTGATCCCTTCACCCTGGAAAGCTATTTGTAAGCGGGTATGCTCACCGTTGCCTTCCATATTGATGATAGTGCCCTCGCCGAATTTCGGATGACGAACACGCTGCCCGAGAGTGTAACCACTGTCATTGGCGGTGATCGGTGTGCCGAGCCGCTGATGGTTGACCGGGCGGGATACGGTGGCACGCAGGCGCACTTCCTCCACACACTCCGGCGGCAACTCACCGATAAAACGGGATGGCCGGTGATACACTTCTTTGCCGTACAGACGGCGGGTTTCGGCATAGGTCAGGGTCAGTTTCTGCATGGCGCGGGTCACGCCGACATAGGCCAGCCGCCGCTCCTCTTCGAGACGACCGCTCTCTTCCATCGACATCATGCCCGGGAACATGCCCTCTTCCACCCCGACGATAAAGACCTGCGGAAACTCCAGCCCTTTGGCGGAGTGCAGTGTCATCAGCTGGACGGCATCCTGATAGCGGTCCGCCTGACCTTCGCCGGATTCCAGCGCGGCGTGGGACAGAAATGCCTGTAACGGCGTCAGCCCTTCATCAGCATCCTGATAGCTGAACTGATTGGTTGCGGTCACCAGTTCCTCTAAGTTTTCGATCCGCGCCTGGGCTTTTTCCCCTTTTTCCTGCTCGTAGTGTGCCCGCAGACCGGAATCGCGGATCACGCGGTCAGTCTGCACATGCAGCGGCATGCCATCGGTTTCCTGTGCCAGCAGATTGATCAGTTCGAGGAAACGTCCCAGCGCGGAGGCAGCGCGTCCCGCCAGTGCTTTTTCTTCCAGCAGCACACCGCAGCTTTCCCAGAGGGTCAGTTCCCGCTCACGGGCAGTCTGACGCACCACGTCCAGT
Organism: Morganella sp. GD04133; assembly: GCF_029835375.1. Lineage (NCBI taxonomy): Bacteria > Pseudomonadati > Pseudomonadota > Gammaproteobacteria > Enterobacterales > Morganellaceae > Morganella > Morganella sp. GD04133. The sequence goes on from NZ_JAODZS010000019.1 coordinate 48,236, forward strand.
GTGCGGTCGCCGATCCCGCGTGTCGGGGTGTTCACCACGCGCTCAAATGCGGCATCGTCATGACGGTTTGAAATCAGGCGCAGATACGCGAGTGCATCTTTGATTTCCTGGCGCTCGAAGAAGCGCTGACCGCCGTAAATACGGTACGGTAATGCAGCCTGTAACAGTGCCTCTTCCTGTAAACGGGACTGGGCGTTGCTGCGGTAAAGAATAGCGCAGTCCGCCAGCGCACCGCCGTTCTCATGCCACTGTTTAATGCGCCCGACCACATAGCGTGCTTCATCCAGATCATTAAAGGCACAATACAGGGAGATAGGTTCGCCGTCCTCGCCGTCCGTCCAGAGGTTTTTCCCCAGCCGGTCGCTGTTGTGCGAGATCAGGGCGTTCGCCGCTTTCAGGATATTATTGGTGGAACGGTAATTTTGTTCGAGGCGGATAGTGGTCGCGCCCGGGAAGTCTTTCAGGAAGCGCTGGATGTTTTCCACCTGTGCGCCGCGCCAGCCGTAGATAGACTGATCATCATCACCGACAATCATCACTTTGCCGGTATCACCCGCCAGCATACGCACCCAGGCGTACTGGATGCTGTTGGTGTCCTGGAATTCGTCCACAAGGATATTGGTAAAACGGTCGCGGTAGTGCTGTAAAATCGCCGGTTTGTTGAGCCACAGTTCATGTGCGCGCAGCAGCAGTTCGGCGAAATCCACCAGCCCGGCACGATCACAGGCTTCCTGATACGCCTGGTAGATCCGCAGCCAGGTGGCTTCCACCGGGTTGCCGTAGCTCTCAACATGCTGAGGCCGCAGCCCCTCATCTTTTTTGCCGTTGATATACCAGCAGCCCTGCTTGGCCGGCCACTGTTTTTCATCAAGGTTCATGGCTTTGATCAGGCGGCGGATCAGGCGGATCTGGTCGTCACTGTCGAGGATCTGAAAATCCTGCGGTAATCCGGCATCAAGATGATGCGCGCGCAACAGGCGGTGTGCCAGACCGTGGAACGTTCCGATCCACATCCCCCCCTCACTGGTGCCGACCAGCTCTTCAATACGGTGACGCATTTCCGCCGCCGCTTTGTTGGTAAAGGTCACTGACATCACGGAAAACGGAGACGCATTCTCCACTGCCAGCAGCCAGGCGATACGGTGCACCAGCACCCGGGTTTTTCCGGAACCGGCACCCGCCAGCACCAGCATGTTTGAGCGGGGAGCCGCCACCGCTTCGCGCTGTTTATCATTAAGGCTTTCAAGCAGATAAGAGACGTCCATAATTTCCATCAGTGTTTTGTGCGGCAGCGCCGCGAAAGAAAAAGCGGCTTCCGGACAGCCGGATCCGGAAGAACTGGTTTTTTATACAGATAAAATTATAACAGTCCGGTTAAAGAATCCAACTGTGTAATTTCAATATGCGGCAGCAGGCGGGTTTCCGGGTCGTGATAAACATCGCGGCCGTCGAGGTTGATCCAGCAGGCCTGCATACCGCTGCACAGCGCACCTTCCACATCGGTATTCAGGTTATCACCGACATGCAGAATATTTTCTGCCGGGAGAGCCAGCCGCTGCGCCGCCGTGCGGTACATATCGCAGAACGGCTTGGCGCGCCCGTCAGGACCGGCTTTGAGAATAAAAGCAAAATAGTCCGCCAGCCCGCATTTCTCCGGTTCCATATTGCCGTTGGTGATCGCCACCAGCGGGATTTTTGCCGCCAGCGCGGTCAGCGTGTCATGCGTGGACTGCGGTACATCAATACGGCTGCGCCACTGTGCAAAATGCGCCATCACCGCATCCGCCCCGGCCTGAGCACGGGCGGCGGTATAGCCGTAATGCAGGAAAAAGGTGCGCCAGGAGAGCAAACGCCAGCGGCTGACATCATGGAAAATCGCCGGCTGCTGACGACGGATCCGGTCACGGAACACATTAATATAGTCAGCCGGTAAGTCACTGAAACGCGGATCATACTGACGGATAAACGCAATGACCTCCTCCTCGGTTTTATCCATCACCGGACGATTATCATACAGCGTATCGTCAAGGTCGAACGTCATGGCGCGGACAGGTGAAAGGGGACGGTAAAAACGCATTACGGTTTTCCTCGTTTGGCCCGCGGATGGGCAACATCATACACATTGGCAAGATGCTGAAAATCCAGATGGGTATAGATTTGCGTGGTGGACAGATTAGCATGCCCCAGCAATTCCTGCACGGCGCGCAGGTCGCCGCTGGATTCCAGAATGTGTGTCGCAAAGGAGTGGCGCAGCTTATGCGGGTTCAGATGACTGTTCAGCCCCTGATGCAGACCCCAGTATTCAAACCGTTTCTGCACATTACGCGCTGAGATCCGCTTACCGCTTTTGGTGGAGATAAATACGGCCCGGTCTTCCGGGTCATACAGTTCACGCAGCGGCAGCCAGCGTTCCAGACAAGACACCGCTGTTTTGCCGAGCGGCACTTTGCGCTCTTTGCTGCCCTTCCCCAGCACCCGTACTTCACCGGTGGCCAGATCAAAATCCCCGGTATTCAGCCCGACCAGTTCAGATAGACGCAACCCTGCGCCATACATCACTTCCAGCATGGTACGGTCACGCACGGTCAGCGGATCATTACTGCTGATATCCATCAGCCGGGCAATGTCATCCACATCCATATTTTTCGGCAAATGCCGCCCCTGTTTCGGGGCACTGACCGCTTTCGCCGGATTAGCGGGCAGCAGGCCGTTACTGACCTGCCAGTCAAGAAATGAGCGCAGGGCAGAAAGACGCAGCGCCAGACTGGCGGGCTGCAGCCCGTTGCGGCGGCTTTTTGCAGCCAGCATCCGCACGGTTGCCGGTTCCAGCTGTGCCCAGCTGCGGAGTTTGCTGCTGACCATCATGTCCGCCAGCGTGGTGAGCTGACGGCGGTAATTGGTAATCGTGACCGGACTTAACCGGCGCTCCACCCGCAGATACTGCAGAAACTGCTCTGCCGTGACCAGCAGGTCATCCGCCGTGCTGTCTGTCATGCCAGTTCCACCCAGCGTTGCAGCAGCTGCGGCAGGAAATACGCGATATGTTCCAGCATCGCAGTGCCCATATCCTTCTGATAGTGCTGCTTATCACGGCTGACAAAAATCACCACACCGAGATCATGCTGTCCGCCCAGCAGCGATACCGCCGCTGAGCCGACAAACGCACTGTCCGGCAGCAGCAGCTGAATTTCAGGGGCCGTCAGCTGCCCGAGATAATGGTTGTGGTCACCGAAACGGGAGAGGCGGATGGTTTCAAAGTGTGCGCGGGACAAGGCCAGATCCTGATGACGGAATGGCGCGCCCAGCCGCCAGCTGTCGGTAAACAGACGGATTTTGGCATGGCTGAGTTTCAGCCCTTTCGCCCACTGATTCAGGCGTTCGGAAAAATCATCAAGAGAAGTGGCAGCGGACAATGACGCCAGCAGTTTCAGCAGACGTGAAAACAGGTGCTCATTTTCACGGGCCTGTACCATCAGCTGCATCAGATCACCGGTCAATGTGCCGATCCGCTCACGCTGGCGTCCGAGCTGCCATTCCACCAGCGAGATCGCACCTTTTACCGGGTGCGGGATGGTCATCTCCGTGAGCTGCGCGGCATTGCGGATGAAAAAATCCGGATGTGCTTTCAGATACGCCAGCACTGTCGCATCATCCGGCTCTCCGGAAGCGGCGAATACCGCGGTATCCTGTTGACTGTCCATTGCTATTTATCCTCTTTATGATGATTAAAGATGGATAACACCATCATATACATGCGTGGCCGGGCCGGTCATAAACAGGGGTTTTCCCTCCCCTTCCCAGCTGATAAACAGAGTGCCGCCGGGTAAATCCACCTGTACATTCTCTGCCAGCAACCCCTGGCGGATCCCGACAGAGACCGCCGCGCAGGCACCGCTGCCGCAGGCCTGTGTTTCACCGACACCGCGCTCATACACCCGCAGACGGATATGGTCACGCGACAGGATCTGCATAAAGCCGATGTTTGCCCGTTCCGGGAAACGCTCGTGGCTTTCCAGAACAGGGCCGATAACCTCAACTTCCGCCGTTTCCGTACTTTCCACCTGGATAACACAGTGCGGATTGCCCATCGACACCACACCACACAGAACAGTGCGTTCGGCGGCGCGGATAATATAGGTTTTCTCTTCTTTGACCGCACGGAACGGTACCAGCGCCGGTTCAAACACCGGCACACCCATGTTCACGCGGACATTATCATCATCGGCGATCGTGAGCACCATACGCCCGGATTGCGTGCTGACACGGATATCCCGCTTGTTGGTCAGCCCTTTCAGGCGGACAAACCGGGCAAAACAGCGTGCGCCGTTACCGCACTGCGCCACTTCACTGCCGTCAGCGTTAAAGATGCGGTAGTGAAAATCCAGTTCCGGGTCATAGGGGGCCTCCACCACCAGCAGCTGATCAAAGCCGACACCGGTGTGCCGGTCTGCCAGACGGCAGATAAGCTCCGGAGAAAAATAGATATTCTGGGTGACGGCGTCCACCACCATAAAATCATTACCCAGGCCGTGCATTTTGGTGAACTGCATGTTCAGATCCTGTTTGCGCCTCAGTAACCGGGAGTTATCCGGTGATCATTTTTGCGTTTTGCCGGTCTCAGCGTTGTCAGCCGGCACAGCAGACTGCTCTGCGGCAGGAGCGCTTTTCGCGGCGGCAGGCTCTTCCGGCGGGAAGTAAAGCGGGCCTTTCAGTCCGCAGCCGGACAGGGTCAGCAGCATCACGGCGGATACCGCACAGATCATTTTTTTCTTCATTTACAGTCATGCCTGTTAATCATCAGTCAATACCCTCTATAATCGCAGTTAGATGTCGAAAAGCAAATAGGAAATGACAATGAACGATACAGAATTTCATCAGACAGCGGATACACTGCTGCAGGATATTGAAGCAAAATTAGATGATTACGACGGCGATGCGGATATTGACTGCGAAACCAACGGCGGCGTGATGACACTGAGTTTTGAAAACGGCTCAAAAATTATCATCAACAAGCAGGAAGCATTTCATCAGATCTGGCTGGCGGCGCGCAACGGCGGCTATCATTTTGATCTGAAATCAGATAAATGGATTTGTGACCGCAGCGGCGGCGAGCTGTTTACCATGCTGGCACAGGCCATCAGCGAGCAGAGCGGCGAACCGTTCAGCTTCTGAAAATCAGACTGACGGCACAGAGCCTGTGCCGTCGCATGTCAGCCGCGTTGCCCGGCGGCCTGGTACTGTAACGGCCGGACATCCGCCCGGAAATCCGGATACGGGGTATCACGCGGCTCTTCCGTGACCGGCGGGGAGAACATCGTGCTGTGGAACGGCGTGACCTGTGTTTTACCGTCCGTTTTCAGGATTTGATAAAACTGCGGCAGATTAAAATTGATAAAACTGGCACCGTATGTAAAGCGGTCATGGGAAGAGGAATAGAACCGGCTGACATCCCGGATCAGATCTTCTTTACTGCCTTCACAGCCGGAATAGATTTCCACCCGGTTTGATTCATCCAGCACATAAATATTGAAGCCGTTATCATCACGGTTTTCAAAGAAGAACTGAATAATCCCCTCGCTGGCATAGCCGTCCACCACATCCGGCAGATGACCGGTTTCCGTACTGATTTTCACCGGAAACCCGCGCAGCTTGTTGTTGGAAATCGCGCCGTAAAATTCCACGGCATTTTCCAGTTTCTGCACCGAGACGTTAAGGCGCTCAAAGAACAGCCCCCAGGTCTGACCGGCCAGGCGCAGCGCCTTAAAGCGGCCCGGATCCTGACGGTTGGTGGTCAGGCGCAGCTCAATACATTCGGAAACCAGCTGGCGGATGCGGGTACTGAGCAGCCCGCGCAGATGGCGGCTGTAGCAGAACACTTCCACGCCTGACGGTGGTGCGGCATCCTGGTGCATCTTGCCGAGAATGGTTTTCAGTGCTTCCAGCACAGATTGCTCACCGCTGAAATGCAGTGTGCGCACTTCATTCCAGGAGTTGCGGTACAGCAGATCAATACTGCCGACCAGGCATTTCTGCTCCTGACCGAAGCTGAACACATCCAGCTTACTCATATCGAAATGCACGACCTGCTCGGCGAAACCGGCGGTCGGATCCTGCTCCAGATTGACAATAATCGCCAGATGGCGGATTTCACACGGGCTGTACAGCGCACGCGGGGTCGGGGCCGGCAGACGGATAGGGAAATTCTGTGATACATCATGCACCAGCTCGTGCAGTTTCTGTTCGTCGCAGTGCGACTCACCGTTATGAATATAGACGCGGGTTCTGTCTGTCAGCAGGCCGTTGAAGTAAGTCCAGGAAACCAGCTTATTCAGATAGCGGTTATATTCCAGCGGCTGATGGCCGATGATGGTATGGATTGTCGGCGCCTGATTATACAGATACCAGCCGCTGCGGTTGGCCCGGCCCGGCGGGACATAGATAAAGGTCAGATTCTCTTCTGACAGATCCGGTGAAATCTGCGGGTTGACCAGGGTGACTTTCCCGGGCAGTGCCTCGAACGCGGCATACAGTTTCCGTGTCAGCACGCCGATATCCTGCGGGCTGGCACTGACACTCAGATTATTACGGCGTGCAAAGCGGATAAGGTTGCGGTAGCTCTGCATCATGGTATCGAGCAGCTCATTATGTGCATCCCGCACCTGCTCAATTTTCCACGAATTCCGGCGATCCAGCACCGCCAGCCGTTCCGGGGACCATCCCCAGCCTTTCACCATCTCAGACAGCACCTGACAGCGCCAGCCGCAGCAACCGCAGGAGGCGCGTTCACTGACATCCGCAGGCGGTTTCTCACAGACTTTCAGGTAGAAACAGCGGCGGATCAGATCAAGACGGGTTTCGTCATTGATAGCTTTCAGGTAACGGGTGACGCGGTCGAGCATCATCGCGTACGCATCCAGGCCGTGGTGAACAATCTCACCGGCATGCAGATGCTTTTTAAACTCGGTCGCCAGAAGCTGCCCGTTCGGGTAATCCCACGAGTACGCTTCCAGCAGTAAACTTTTGATCACGGCTTTATACGGGGAATCCACACTCTTATAAAGCTGCCACAGGCTGGCACCGAAATACTCTTCCGCCGACAGTTCGCCCAGTCCGCCCAGATCCAGCCACTCGTTCGGGGTTAAGACACCCTGCGCATAAAGGGAAAGAACATATTCATCATAGTGATGTTCTTCTTCTGCAGGAACCATGGTCCACAGCAGGCGCTTACCGGCCATCCGCACGGCGGTCCGGTAAAATTCATCAAGCAGTAAAATATGCTGAGTTGAGCCGCAGTCCTCACCGTTGAGGCTGCCGCTGGCATTATGACGGAAACGGTTTTCATCAATCAGGAAGAAGGTGACATCGATACCTTTTGCCGCCGCCCATTCTTCAATCAGTGTGCATTTGCGGCGCAGATTTTGTTTTTCATCGTGATCAAGCCAGGACTGATGACAGACCCAGATATCGAGATCAGAAGAGTGGCTTTGCCCGACAGATGAGGTACTGCCCATGGAATAAATACCGGTGATCGGCAATTCCCCGCCGGTATTGCATGGCAGGCCCCCGCCGTGCTGACGGGAAAACTCCGCCAGCCAGTGTGACTGGTCATCATCGGACGCCCAGAAACAGACACCGTGCGGTACATTACCCGGCACATAGCCCGGCATATCCGGATGGTGATGATGCAACAGTACCGGCAACAGACTGTACACATCTTTAAACGCACGACTCATCCCGATGGTCGCGCGCTCTGATCTGAGCTGATTTATTGCATCCAAACGCTGCTTGAGTGTTTCAATATAAAGATACAAAGGATTCGCCTGATTTTATTTCATGTAACTGGAAACGACCTGATGTCCGGCTTTATACGTATATGAATACAGACTGATAATGTAATGCTGAAAAATGATAAGAATCGAACCAAAGTTAAATTGCCGGAAACGTGATCAATCTAACACCTTCGGGACAAAGGGTAAAGCTTCGCACTAAAAAAGGCACGATTACACAAAGTTGTTATCACCCGGATAACTAGTTGTAAAATATATATTTTCGTTGAAAATCACCGTGATACACACAAAAAATCTAAGGAAATATCCGGGAAATTCTGCGCGCACCTGTTTTTGCCTGTTTTTTAACCAAAAATGTAATGCGGCTTACTCATACCGGGTGTGTTCATTTATTTTAATTATGCTATGAAATAGTTATTTAAATTAAACCTGATTAATTAATATATTTCTTATAATTACAAAATATTTTTATTATTTAAAATATGTTTTAATTATTTACTGACAGATACCGGCCGCCGGACTGAGACTATTTATTCCTGATCGTCTTTTTTCGTTGTTATCTGCCGGGCAGGTCTCGTCACGTAACTGGAAAAATAATCAGCAAAATGATAAAACAAAGGCAGTTTTTCTTATTTTTCCGGCCGGGTTTCGCCTGAAAAACACCGGATAAAAAGACAAGGATCCCTGACAATTATCATGACCACTCACTCTCTGCGTATTGCCACCCGCCAAAGCCCGCTTGCACTGTGGCAGGCTGAATTTGTCAAACAGGAACTGGAACAGCATCATCCGGGACTGCACGTCGAACTCGTCCCGATGGTCACCAAAGGTGACATTATTCTCGACACGCCGCTGGCGAAAGTCGGCGGTAAAGGGCTGTTTGTCAAAGAACTGGAACTGGCATTACTGGAAAAACGGGCGGATATCGCCGTGCACTCCATGAAGGATGTCCCGGTCGATTTCCCGGACGGACTGGGGTTAGTCACTATCTGTGAACGGGAAGATCCGCGCGATGCTTTTGTTTCCAACCATTATGACAGTGTGGATGCCCTGCCGCCCGGCAGTATCGTCGGTACCTCCAGTCTGCGCCGTCAGTGCCAGCTGCGCGAACGCCGTCCTGATCTGGTGATCCGCGATCTGCGCGGCAATGTCGGTACCCGGCTGGGCAAACTGGATAACGGCGACTATGACGCGATTATCCTGGCCGTTGCCGGGCTGAAACGCCTGAAACTGGATGAACGCATCCGCTGTGCGCTGCCGCCGGAAGAGTCCCTTCCCGCCGTCGGTCAGGGTGCGGTCGGGATTGAGTGCCGCCTGGATGATGAACGCACCCGCTCTTTGCTCAGCGCCCTGAATCACGCGCAGACCGATATCTGTGTCCGTGCCGAACGCGCCATGAATACCCGGCTGGAAGGGGGATGTCAGGTACCGATCGGCAGTTATGCTATCTGGCAGGGGGATAAAATCTGGCTGCGTGCGCTGGTCGGCGCACCGGACGGCAGTGACATTGTCCGCGGGGAACGCCTGTGCGACCCGCAGGATGCCGCCGCTGCCGGGGTTTCTCTCGCAGAGGAGCTGCTGGATAACGGTGCGCGGGCTATCCTGACGGACGTCTATCAGGGGCACGCGCCTGCATGACCATCCTGGTCACCCGTCCCTCACCGGCCGGTGAAACCCTGGTCAGCGCCCTGCGCTCACGCGGGCAGAGAGCCCTTTCTGCCCCGCTCATCCGTATCTCCCCGGGACATGAACTGCCGCTGCTGATCGCCAAAACAGCGGCACTTTCTCCCGGAGATGCCCTTTTTCTGCTGTCAAAGAATGCGGTTTATCACGCAAATGAACAGCTTATTCAACAGAATTACCTGTGGTCTGATAAGCTTTGCTATTATGGAATTGGTCAGTCAACCGCATACTGTTTTGAACAACTGACCGGATTACCCGCCGCCTTTATGCCCGGCGGGGAAACCAGCGAGCATCTGCTGACCCTGCCGGACTTACAGGATATGACCGGCCGCCGCGCACTTTTGCTGCGCGGTAACGGCGGCAGAGAACATCTGGCACAGACGCTGCGCGCACGGGGGGCAGTGGTGGATTACTGTGAATGCTACCGCCGCGAACCCGTAAATTACGATGGCGGGGAATGTGCCCTGTTGTGGCAGCAGCAACAGGTTCAGACGCTGGTGGTGACCAGCGGCGAAATGCTGCACCTGCTGCGGCAGCTGATACCGCCCGCGCACCTCGGCTGGCTGCTGCAATGCCGGATTATTGTTGTCAGTGACAGACTGGCAGCTATCGCACAATCACTGGGCTGGCAGAAAATTGATGTCGCCGCCGGTGCAGATAATGAAGCCTTACTTCAGGCTCTTCAATGAACAGACATGGGATGCCACGAATGACGGAACACGAGAAAAAACCCGGATCGGCCGATGTACCTGAAACACAGGATGCCGTAACCAATACCGATCCGCAGGCAGAGAAAAAAGACACGGCTGCCGGGAAAAAAGCGGCCGCGAAAAACGTCACTGATAAAGCAGCGTCTGAGAAGAAGCAGGCGGAGACGCCGGCTGCTGACAGTAAACCGGCAGATACCACAGCAAAACCGGCACCGGAAGCCCCGCAGCCCCGGAAAACCCCGCCGGCAGCTGAGGAAAAACAACCGGCCGGTTTTCTGCTCGGTGCGATCGCACTGGCGGTTATCCTGCTGGTCGGCGGTGGTGTCTGGTATGCCTCGCAGGCCGGTACACAAGCTCTGTCAAAAGACCTGGCAGCAGAAAATGCACAGCTGAAATCTCAGGTGGCGCAGTTGCAGCAGACGCAACAGCAGACACAAAAACAGATGCAGGAATTTAAGGAATTTATCGCGCGGCAGTCTGCACTCAGCACACAGCAGCAGCAACAGGAAGCCGCCCTGAAACACGAGCTGGAGTTACTGCGCAGCCGTATCACCGTGCTGTCGAGTACCGATGTGAAAAGCTGGCTGCTGGCTCAGGCGGATTTCCTGGTCAAAATGGCAGAACGTAAATTGTGGAATGACCAGGACGTGGTCACCGCCATGGTGCTGCTGAAAAATGCCGATGCCAGCCTCGCCGAAATGAATGACCCGAGTCTGCTGGATGTGCGCACCGCGCTGCGTAATGATATTACGGCACTGTCCGCCGTCAGTCAGATCGATTTTGACGGCACAATCCTGCGTCTGAACCAGCTTGCCGGTCAGGTGGATAATCTGCGTCTGGATGACGGCAGCCGTGACGGTGCGCCGATGGACAGCAGTGACAGTGAAGGGCTGACGTCTTCGGTTGCGGACTGGCGCACTAACCTGACCAAAAGCTGGAAAGGGTTTATGAGTGATTTCATCACCATCCGCCGCCGTGACAACACCTCGGCTCCGCTGCTGGCTCCGAATCAGGACATTTATGTCCGTGAGAATATCCGCGCCCAGTTACTGATCGCCGCTCAGGCGGTGCCGCGTCACCAGGAAGAGAGCTACAAACAGTCACTGGATGCGGTCTCCACCTGGGTCCGTGCCTATTTCTCAGATAACGACCCGGCCAACACCGCCTTCCTGGCCGAAGTGGATGCCCTGGCCGCCCAGCCGATTTCAATGAGTGCGCCGGACAGCCTGACCAGCCAGCCACTGCTGGATAAACTGGTACAGACCCGTATCCGCCGTCTGCTCAACGATGAAACCCCGCCACCGGCACCGGCGGCACCGCAGCAGGCAGCACCGGCTGCTGCACCGGCGCAACCGGCAGCAGCACCGCGACAGGAGGGATAACAGATGTTTAAAGTCTTTATTCTGTTTCTTATCCTGATTGCCGGGATTATTGTCGGCCCGCTGATGGCCGGACATCAGGGTTATGTCCTGATCCAGACCAATAATTTTGATATTGAAACCAGTGTCACCGGCCTGATCATCATCTTCCTGGTACTTCAGGCGGTTCTGATGCTGCTGGGCTGGTGCTGGCGCCGCCTGAAAAACGGCAGTTCCCGCACACTCGGCTGGTTTGGCGGTCATAAACGTAACCGCGCCCGTGCGCTGACCAACGATGCGCTGCTCAAACTGGCGGAAGGGGATTTCCGGCAGGTGGAAAAATTACTGAGCCGCAGTGCGGATAACGCAGAGCAACCGCTGGTCAACTATCTGCTGGCAGCAGAAGCGGCACAGCAGCGCAGCGATAATCTCCGCGCCAATCAGTATCTGGAGCGGGCTTCCGAGCTGGCGGGGCGTCATCAGTTACCGGTGGATATCACCCGCGCCCGTATTCTGCTGAGCCGCAATGAAATTCCGGCGGCAAGAACCGCTATTGATAATCTGCTGGAAGTTGCACCACGCCATCCGGAAGTATTGCGTCTGGCGGAACAGGTGTATGCGCGCTCCGGTGCCTGGAAATCCCTGATCGCTATTCTGCCGCAGATGAAAAAATCCGGCGAATTTACGGATGAGCAGGTCGAACAGACTGAAATCCGCGCCTGGCTCGGTATGATGCAGCAGGTCGCGGATCAGGACGGCAGCGATGCACTGCGCCACTGGTGGAAGAACCTCAGCCGCCATCTGCGCCACAACCCGGAGATGGCCGTAGCGGCGGCGCAGCACTTTATCGCCGGTAATGATATGGCGGATGCCGAAGCGGTGGTGCTCGACGGACTGAAGCGTCAGAAAGATCAGCGTCTGCTGATGCTGCTGCCGCAGATCCGGACAGACAATCCGAAAGCCATCCGCAAGGTACTGAACCAGATGCAGAAGGAAGATGCGGATCAGCCGCTGCTCAACAGTACCCTCGGGCAGTTAGCCATGCAGGAAACACGCTGGGAAGATGCGGAAAAATACTTTAAATCTGCCCTGAGCAGCCGTCAGGACACGCATGATGCCGCCTGGCTGGCCGATGTGCTGGATAAGCAGAAAAAGTATGAGGAATCCGCCATGGTCCGCCGTAATGCCCTGCTCAATACCCTGACATTACCGGATGAAAAAACGCCCCGCGAATAAGTACAGGCGGGTTATTTTTTATCACACAGAGCCAATCCTGCCGGATTGGCTTTTTTATACCGGCACATCATTAAAAGGGATTGACGGAACACGTTATTGATGGCAAGAATAAGACATAAAAAAACACCTATCGCGGAACGATAGGTGCATAAAATACAATCAGGTCTACAGACGGATGGTGCCTCACTCAACGTTACGTCCTGTTGCTGATGTAAAGATTTCGGGATCTTTTACATCGATAACCCGGACAATAGGCACCGAATTTAGCTCTGCGTCATCTCCGGGTTTATGAAGCTTACGCAAACATAAGAAATGAGATGAGCATCTACACCCTGATATAATGCACAAGACGTGCCAACTTTTACGCCCTCTCAATTTCCCGCGGTTCCCGTGGGTTTATTTTTTTTATCTGCCCTTCCGCTTACCAATCACTGATGTAATTCTGTCCGCAGTGTCTCTGTTTTGCGACGCTTTATGACAGCATTATTAAAATACTTATATATCAATAGATTAAATGTCTCATTTTAACGACAAGCATTATGCTCTTTGTCGCCGGATCTATACAATATCCATAACACAATGATTTATATCGAAATTGTCAGATACCATCAATAGCGGTGGTTTCACGGAAAACGCCTATGTTTTTGTCTGCCTGAACACCCCATCAGCATCAGCACAAACGAAACAAAAATCAGCGGCGGAACGGCAGCGGGAAGAAAAGCAGGACAGGAAAAAACAGAAACCGCAGAAACGAAAAAGCCCCGCTGTAAGCGGGGCTTTCTCTGAATATGGTCGGCGAGATAGGATTCGAACCTACGACCCACTGGTCCCAAACCAGTTGCGCTACCAAGCTGCGCTACTCGCCGAAAGGCTGACTTGTCATGATGATGGTGCGAAGGGGGGGACTTGAACCCCCACGTCCGTAAGAACACTAACACCTGAAGCTAGCGCGTCTACCAATTCCGCCACCCTCGCAGGTTCATCACTACAGTCATGTTACATGTTATTAAATGGGGTGGCTAATGGGACTCGAACCCACGACGACTGGAATCACAATCCAGGGCTCTACCAACTGAGCTATAGCCACCATAACATCGCAACATTTTACTACTTACAACAACGAAATACTATACCGTAACTCTTACACGCATAATGGCGCGCCCGACAGGATTCGAACCTGAGACCTCTGCCTCCGGAGGGCAGCGCTCTATCCAGCTGAGCTACGGGCGCTTTGCGCCGTTGCGGGAGAGGATAGTACGGATTTCTCATCCGTCTGTCCAGTGCTTTTTTTCACAAATGTATTGTTTGCTCAGTCTTTGCCCGCTTTGCTGATAAAGAGAGCATTTTCCCGCAAAAAGCCGCCCGGACAGGGGCAATTATAATTTATTACCGTAGTAATAACCCAGAAATTTCAGCAGTTTTAACTGACGGCGGAAACGGGTCGGTTGTGATAGCAGGCGGTAGAGCCACTCCAGCCCCATGTTCTGCCACACCTTCGGCGCACGCTTCACATGACCGGTAAAGACGTCATACGTACCGCCCACGCCCATATACAGGGCATCCGGGTGGATCTTACGGCAGTCGCGCATAAGGATTTCCTGTTTCGGCGAGCCCATTGCCACCGTCACGATTTTTGCGCCGCTGTCGCGGATGCGCTCAAACAGGGCATCACGCTGTTCTGCGGTAAAATAACCATCCTGCGTGCCCGCCAGATTGACATTCCACTGTGCTTTCAGTTTGGCTGCGGTTTCCGCCAGCACTTCCGGCTTGCCGCCGACCAGAAACACCGGCGTGTTTTCCTGCCCGGCACGTTCCATCAGCCCTTCCCACAAATCCGCCCCGGCAATCCGCGCGACATCCGCCTGCGGGTATTTGCGACGGATAGCACGGACAATGCTGATCCCGTCCGCATACAGATATTCCGCGTTGCTCAGCAGTGTGTGCAGCGCCTCATCCTGTTCGGCAGTCATGACTTTCTCGGCATTAATGGCCACCAGTGTACCGGTTCTGACCTGCCCGTCCTTACACAGATAATCCAGAAAATGCGCCTGATTCCGGAAACCCTGAATCGGGTGGTTACGGATAGAATACTGCGGGATATTTTCCGCGCTGCCGGCATCAGAAGATAACGGTTCCATGCTAATTCCTTACGATGAAAGACGGGTGCGTTTGCCCTTGGAAATCACATAATGGCGGATAAGCCCGGCCGTTTCGAACAGCCAGTACAGTAATTTCGCCACCACCAGACAAAAGCCGAAAATAAGACAGAAAAACACCACGCGGGAAACGAATGAGTCCATTCCTTCGCGGGCCAGCACAATCATGTTAAATATCGCGCCGAAACAAAATGCATGCAGAATGGCGGCTTTGTAACGGTTTGTCTCCCGTTTACCCAGCTCATACAGCCAGTCGAACCATTTGATTATCAGCCCGACCACCACCGCACCGAGCGGGATAAACCAGAAGCCGCCCATCACTACCAGTGAGCCGATCAGGGTCGGTGATATCGCCAGTCCGGAATGGTTATTCAGCACTTCCCAGGTAAAATAGTTTGCTGCATTGAGTACGGTATCCGGCCGGTCCGGCCACAGCCAGGACGGGATAAAGACATAGAAGTCACGGATAATCGGTGCCAGCCCCTGGAACTCAATTTTGTCGTAGTTATTCAGCAGCAGGCCGAGGTTTTCCCACGGTGAGAAGGTATCGCGGGTCAGATAGAGGAACGTGTAAAACGCCTCTGCCCCGCTGACATCCAGGCTGTAGCGTTTGAGTGCCAGCCAGAACATCCCCACCACGCCGAAGACCCCGGCGCTGACCAGCATCCACAGCGAAATCCAGCCTCGCACAATGCCGATAAACAGAAACAGCGCAAACGCGATAATGATGTTGGCGCGGGTACCGCCGACAATCACATAGGTCATAATCCCGAACGCCACCGTGGTGATCAGGAAGAAAATCCAGCGCCGGAATGTCGGTTTCAGGAAGAACACCACCAGCATCGCCGGGATAAAGAAGTAGAAAAAGCGCTTTAAGGCCACGCCGGTGACCTGGCTCGAGAAAATCTGACTGTAGGTTTTCAGTTTAAACAGCAGCAGCCCGTTTTCCATAAAGAAAATACCGGCGGTCGCGACAGCAATCGCCGCCAGCAGCAGCCAGGTAAACCGGGTTTCTGTCTTGTTCATGGAAAACAGCGGTGTACCGCTGTAAACCGCGTCAGGTCTGCGCAGCCGGGTTTTATACGCCACATAATAAATGGCATAGAAACTGACTGACGCCAGCAGCGCCTGCAACAGCGCGGACGGCGGCACCACCTGCACATCAAACTGGAACACCAGCGCAAAGGTAAACGGGAAGCCGAAAAAGAAGGTCAGCAGATAGAGCATGGAGAAAAAGATATTAAAACTGAAGCGGACCCGGCGGAATTCCCGGTAGGTCAGCAGCAGAATAAAGGCCAGCGAAATAAACCAGACGGCAAACAGCCCGATGAAATCAAACTGACTCATGCCTGTTTCTCCTGCGCGGCAGCCAGTGCCTGCTCCCAGCCCTGCACAAAGTTCGGGCTGAAAAAGGCAATTTTTTCACGATCCAGCGCGAACAGCTGCTCCCGCGCCTGCGCCACCACATCCGGTGTCACATCATCACCGTAAAACAACACCGGCACCTGCTGCTCGGTCATATCCTGCCAGAACGGGTTCTGACGGCTTATCACAAACGGAATACCGAACTGGATCAGCAGACACAGTGTACCGATCCCCTGCTGGCGGTTAAAAATAAAGTAGCCGAGGTCGCATTGTTTCAGCAGATTCAGATAGATATCAAAATCCATCTTGTCTTTCAGGATCTCCGTCTGCTGCTGAGGGAACAACTGCTGTGCGAAAGCATCCACTTCGGCAATATAGTCACTGTTGTTTTCCGGATAACCCATCGGGATGATAATTTTCACCTTATCGCCGAACTGCTCATGAATGCGCGTCAGCGCCTCTTTATGGCGGTTTGAGCGGTCACCCGAGTTACCCAGCAGGATCATCATATTATCGTCACCACGCGGCTCAGGCGGCGTTAAAACCGTCAGAGAGGGATCCATCCGCGTCGGGAAATAAAGCAGGTCAGCCGGGATCTTCGGGCAGAACTGAGCAAAATAGTTTAAATCGCCGCGCGTGCCGAACACATGGCCGACCCGCTTCTGTGCCAGGCGGCGCAGATGATAAAACAGTCTGAATTTCAGCTGACGGGAATCCTCATACAGATCCGCGCCCCAGATATGCCAGTAAAACTGATGACGTTTAATTTTTCCTGACAATAATGCCAGCCAGATCAGGGCATTAAACTGACCGTGGAAGAAAAAGCGGCACTGCCGGTCACGTTTTGCTTTCGCGGTGACGGCATTCGCCAGGCTTTTTTTATCCGGCCAGACATCCAGTTCCAGGTTGGGATATTGCGCCAGAAGCTGCCCGGCGGTGGAAACAACCATAAATTCAGGCATTTCCTCACGCGGCAGCTGCGGTGCCAACACATCATTGAAGAAGCGCAGCACGGTCTGGTTATGATGCGGGATATCAGATCCTAAAACGTGAATTAAAGTTGTCATGCTCGCCTGCAATAGATCAGAAATACGCTACAACACAAAAGGAAGTAGATAATATATGTCAGCATATAGGCCTGTGCCGCGCCGACGGCACCGTGTGCCGGAATCAGCCAGTACGCGGACAGCGTCAGTAAAGCAAACTGGGTCACTTCCGTCAGGATATAAAACCGCAGTGCGGCTTTGGCAATCACCAGATAACCGAAAACGTAAGCGCCCACTTTCAGGACATCACCGACCAGCTGCCAGGCAAACAGGTCACGCATGCCGGTAAACTTATCTGTGAACAACAGCCAGATAGCAAAATCGCGCAGCAGCCAGACCATAAAGCTGGCCGCCGCCACCGCCGGTAGCACAAATTTCAGCGATTTGATGATCTCACGGCGGATATCACTTTTTGCCTGTAACCGCGATAACGTCGGCAGCAGATAGACAGAAAACGACGCGGTAATAAACTGGAGGTAGGCATCCGAAATACTGGTCACGCCGCCCCATATCCCCACTTCCTCCCAGCTGTAGCGGGAGGCCAGCAGGTTCCGCATCATGATATACGCCACCGGCAGTGTGACAGCCGTCATCAATGCCATCAGGGTGAATTTCCCCAGATGGGAGGCAATCGCCCGATCCCAGGCCGGTTTCAGCTCGGAAAGCGGGAAATGGCGGCGGCGCAGCAGCATAGCAAACGCCGGAATAATAATCAGCGCCGGCACCAGCGCAAGCCCGGCCAGTGCGCCGTCATAGCCCCACCAGCGCTGGCAGAGATAATACGCGGTGACACCGATCAGACTGCCCGAGATAAGCGCCAGCGCATTGCCGGACGCATCCCGGTATCCTTTTATAATCGCGAGAAAATAGTTGGCGTAAGCAATACCCATCTGGATAAAGGCCACCGCCGCAACAACATCCTGATAAGCGTCATTGCCGTCAAACAGTGCCATGCTGATCGGCCTGCTGAACAGCAGAAACACAATCGCCAGCAGTGTCGAGAACACCAGAATCAGGGTGGAGGACGTGCCTAATACCGCGCGGCGTTTTTCCGCATCATCACGGTGCTCGGCGATATACTTGGTCACGCCGTTAAAAATACCGGCGCCTGACAGTACTCCCAGCACCGTAATCAGCTGGCGGAAGTTCAGGGCCTGACCGATACCGGCCGGGCCAAATGTCAGCGCCATTAATTTAATGACCAGCAGCCCCGCCCCGATTTTGATCAGGGTGGAGCCGGCGGTCCAGACAGAGGCTTTGGCTAAGGACATACTACGCGAAGAAGCCCTTAATCAGGTGGATAACGCGCTGCTGCTCGTCTTCTGTCATGTTGTAGAACATCGGCAGACGTACCAGGCGCTCGCTTTCACGGGTGGTAAAGATATCCTCACCGTCAAAACGGCCGAACTCCATACCCGCCGGGCAGCTGTGCAGCGGCACATAGTGGAATACGGTCAGCACGTCATTGGCTTTCATGTATTCGCTGAATGCGGTGCGCTCTGCCACATCTTTCAGTTTGATGTAGAACATATGCGCGTTCTGTTCCAGATTTTCCGGAACAACCGGCAGGGTCAGCAGGCCATCCTGCGCCAGCGGGGTCAGGGCATCATAGTAAATCTGCCAGAATGCCAGACGGCGTTCGTTGATTTTCTCTGCTTCTTCCAGCTGGGCCCACAGATACGCGGCCTGTAAATCAGACATCAGGTAACTGGAGCCGATATCACGCCAGGTGTATTTATCGACCTGACCGCGGAAGAATTCACTGCGGTTGGTGCCTTTCTCACGGACAATTTCCGCACGGCCAATCATCGCCGGATCGTTAATCAGCGTGGCACCGCCCTCACCGCCGGAGGAGTAGTTTTTGGTCTCGTGGAAGCTGTAGCAGCCGATATGACCGATAGAGCCCAGCGCACGGCCTTTGTAGGTTGACATCACGCCCTGCGCGGCATCTTCCACCACAAAGAGGTTATATTTCTTCGCCAGCGCCATGATGATATCCATTTCACAGGCCACGCCTGCATAATGCACCGGCACAATCGCTTTGGTTTTATCAGTGATAGCCGCTTCGATTTTGGTTTCATCGATGTTCATGGTGTCCGGACGGATATCAACAAACACCACTTTCGCACCGCGCAGCACAAAAGCGTTGGAAGTGGACACAAAGGTATAGCTCGGCATGATGACTTCATCACCCGGCCGGATATCCAGCAGGATTGCCGCCATTTCCAGTGAGGCGGTACAGGACGGGGTCAGCAGAACTTTGGCGCTGCCGAACCGTTTTTCCATCCACTCTTCGCATTTTTTGGTGAACGAACCGTCACCGCACAGCTTGCCGCTTTGCATGGCCTGCTGCATATATTCAACTTCTGTGCCGACTACAGGTGGTTTATTAAATGGAATCATTGCATCCTCGGTATAACCAGTAGGCAGTGCTGTCAACCGCACCACCGCTTTTTGTATAAAGGCGCATTGCCGCAAGATTACTGAGTTGTGTTGCAACCCGTAATACCCGGCAGTGATGTTCTGCACACCACTGTTGCGCCGCCGACATTAATGTCAGGCCGATACCCTGACCCTGATTGCCCGGCAGTACCGCCAGCAGCCCGATACGGGCGCTGTGTTCATCTGTCTGACGGAGAGTGACAAACCCGGCAATCTCATTGTTTTTATTGCGGATCAGCAGACAGTCTTTATCAAATGTCCCGCGTACTGCTTTTTCCGCCCACACCGCATAAAACCGGGCGCTGTCATCCGGCTGATACCACGGCGCGCGGAAACGGCTCTGACTGAAAACCTGTGCCGCTGCCTGTTTTATCACCGGGATATCCGTTTCATCCGCATAACAGAGTGTACTGTCAGACACTGCATTTTCTGTGCCACTCTTAAGTGACAATGCAAAATCCACCTCACTTTCCGCGAGGGAAAAGCCGAGTGCCGATAAACCGTCCAGTGCCGCGTTATCCCCGGCACTGATTTTGGCCTGCACCAGGTCATACGGCACAAAATCTGCCTCAGACAAGGGTGCTGCATCCGGGGAAAATGCCAGTTTTGCCGTTTTCAGGGCAAAAAAGTCACTTTCCCAGACGAGATGCTCAATACTGGCGCGGACGGACATGGAGTAAATTCTTCAGATACTGACCATAACCGGTCTTCGCCAGCTGACGGGCGGATTCTGCCACCTGTTCGTCATTCAGCCAGCCGTTGCGCCAGGCAATCTCTTCCAGACAGGCAATTTTAAAGCCCTGACGTTTTTCAACGGTCTGCACAAAGGTGCTGGCTTCAATCAGGCTGTCATGAGTTCCGGTGTCCAGCCAGGCAAAACCACGGCCGAGCAGCTCAACATTCAGTTCACCGCGCTCCAGATACATCTGGTTGATACTGGTGATTTCCAGTTCGCCGCGCTCAGACGGCTTCACCTGTTTGGCGATATCAACCACCTGATTATCATAGAAATACAATCCGGTAACTGCCCAGTTGGATTTCGGATGAACCGGTTTTTCCTCAATCGACAGTGCGCGGAATTCATCATCAAATTCCACCACACCGAAACGTTCCGGGTCCATCACCTGATAGCCGAATACCGTTGCACCGTGTGTCCGGGCCGCCACGCTTTTCAGTTTCGGACTGAACGCGTGACCGAAGAAAATATTATCGCCCAGCACCAGACTGCAACTGTCATCACCGATAAATTCCTCACCGATGATAAAGGCCTGTGCCAGGCCATCCGGTGACGGCTGTTCGGCATAGCTCAGAGAGATACCAAACTGATCACCGTTACCCAGCAGACGGCGGAATGACGGTAAATCTTCCGGCGTTGAGATGATCAGGACTTCGCGGATCCCGGCCAGCATCAGCACGGACAGCGGATAGTAGATCATCGGTTTGTCGTAAATCGGCAGCAGCTGTTTTGACACCCCGCGGGTAATCGGGTGCAACCGTGTTCCGGAGCCGCCCGCCAGAATAATTCCTTTCATACCAGCCTCTTACTTATCCTGACCCAGTCCCAGACGCTGTCCGGCATACGAGCCGTCCTGCACCCGGCGCCACCAGGTTTCATTATTCAGATACCATTCCACCGTTTTGCGGATACCGGATTCAAAGGTTTCCTGCGGACGCCAGCCCAGGTCACGCTCAATTTTGTCAGCATCAATCGCATAACGCAGATCATGCCCCGGACGGTCTGTCACATAGGTGATAAGGTCGCGGTATTGCGCGACACCCGCCGGTTTCTGCGGATGCAGTTCTTCCAGCAGCTCACAGATAGTTTCCACCACCTGAATATTTTTGCGCTCGTTATGACCACCGATATTGTAGGTTTCGCCAATATTTGCCTGCGTTACCACGGTATACAACGCACGGGCGTGGTCATCCACAAACAGCCAGTCACGGATCTGCTCACCTTTGCCGTACACCGGCAGCGGTTTGCCGGAAATCGCATTGAGGATCACCAGCGGGATCAGTTTTTCCGGGAAGTGGTACGGACCGTAGTTATTTGAACAGTTAGTGATCACCGACGGGAAGCCGTACGTCCGCTGCCAGGCGCGTACCAGATGGTCACTGGAGGCTTTGGAGGCAGAATACGGGCTGCTCGGTGCATACGGTGTGGTTTCCGTGAAGAAGCCGTCAGGCCCTTCCAGGTCGCCGTAAACTTCATCAGTGGAGATATGGTGGAAACGGAATGCGGATTTTTTCTCCGCATCCAGAGCCGTCCAGTAATGGCGTGCCGCTTCCAGCAGTGTGTAAGTGCCCACAATGTTGGTTTCGATAAACGCCGCCGGGCCGTCGATAGAGCGATCCACATGACTTTCCGCCGCCAGATGCATCACAGCATCCGGCTGATACTGTGCAAACACGCGGTCAAGCGCCGCGCGGTCACAGATATCGACCTGTTCAAAGGCATAGCGCGGGTCATCCGCTACCGGTGCCAGTGATTCGAGGTTACCGGCATAGGTCAGTTTATCCACCACCACCACACTGTCAGCAGTGTCACTGATGATATGACGAACAACCGCAGAGCCGATAAAACCGGCTCCGCCTGTCACTAAAATACGTTTCAACGCCATACTCCTTTGGTGTCGATAATCCATTTCTGCGGGATCTGGCTGCCCGGGATGCCTTTGAACGGGGTGTGATCCACCAGCAGCAGAATGATATCCGCATCAGTAATCGCTTTTTCGATGGAGACCAGCTCAGCCAGACCTTTCAGTTTATTCGGCAGTTCATGAACGTTCGGCTCGACCGCCAGCGTTTTCCCTGCATGCCACTCAGCCACCATTTTGGTCACCTGAACCGCCGGGCTTTCACGCAGATCGTCGATGTTTGGTTTGAATGCCAGGCCAAAGCAGGCAATAGTCACTTCATTGGCACGTTTGCCGGTTTCTGTCAGGCAATCAGCAACCGCTTGTTTTACCTGATCAATCACCCACAGTGGTTTGCCGTCGTTGACCAGACGGGCAGTGTGGATCAGACGGGCCTGTTTCGGGTTCTGCGCCACGATAAACCACGGGTCAACCGCGATACAGTGACCACCGACACCCGGACCCGGCTGTAAAATATTCACACGCGGATGGCGGTTTGCCAGGCTGATCAGTTCCCAGACATTGATGCCCTGGTCAGCACAAATCAGTGATAATTCATTCGCAAACGCAATGTTCACATCGCGGAAGCTGTTTTCGGTCAGTTTGCACATCTCCGCGGTACGTGCGTTAGTGATGACACACTCACCTTCCAGGAAGATGTTATAGAGTTCACTGGCGCGTTTTGAGGATTTTGGTGTCATCCCGCCGACCACACGGTCGTTTTTAATCAGTTCAACCATCACCTGGCCCGGCAGTACGCGTTCGGGACAATAGGCGATATCGATATCCGATTCTTCACCCGCCTGCTGCGGGAAGGTCAGATCAGGACGTGCTGCTGCCAGCCACTCTGCCATCTGCTCAGTCGCACCGACCGGCGAGGTGGATTCGAGAATAATCAGGTCACCTTTTTTCAGTACCGGGGCGATAGATTCCGCCGCAGACTGCACAAAAGCCAGATCCGGCTCGTGATCACCTTTAAACGGTGTCGGTACCGCAATCAGGAACGCATCAGCAGGCTGTGGTTTGGTGAACGCTTTCAGGAAACCGCCTTCCACCGCTGTTTTCACAACCGCACCCAGGTCCGGCTCCACAATATGAATTTCACCACGGTTAATGGTATCAACCGCATGCTGGTTCACATCCACACCAACCACATTCTTCTGACGGGAGGCAAATGCTGCCGCTGTTGGTAAACCGATATAACCCAGACCGACAACAGAAATAGTTTCAAAACTCATAATGTCACCTGATTGTTTTTCAATGCTTCAAGAATACGCTGGCACGCTTTTCCGTCCCCATAAGGGTTATGTGAACGGCTCATCTCATGATAAGCCGCCGGATCGGTCAGCAATCGCGTTACTTCACGAACGATAGTGCCGGTTTCGGTGCCGACCAGACGAACAGTCCCGGCGTCAACCGCCTCCGGACGTTCGGTGGTATCACGCATCACCAGAACCGGTTTACCTAATGACGGTGCTTCTTCCTGAATGCCGCCGGAGTCGGTCAGGATCATATAAGCATGGTTCATAAGGTAGACAAAAGGAAGGTAATCCTGCGGACTGATCAGCACAATGTTGCTGATATCATGCAGGATCCGTTTTACCGGCTCACTGACATTCGGGTTGAGGTGAACCGGGTAGACAATCTGGACTTCCGGATGGGTCGTGGCAATTTCCGCCAGCGCGTGACAAATCCGCTCAAACCCGCCGCCGAAACTCTCACGGCGGTGACCGGTAACCAGAATCATTTTTTTGCTGCTGTCGATAAACGGATACTGTTCATCCAGTTGTGCCAGCAGGGCTTTGTCCTGCATGATGCGGTCGCGGACAGCAAGCAGGGCATCGATCACCGTATTGCCGGTGACGAAAATATGGTTGTCGCGGATACCTTCATGCAGCAGGTTTTCGCGTGAATTTTGTGTCGGCGCGAAATGGTACATTGCCAGGTGTCCGGCAATTTTGCGGTTGGCTTCTTCCGGCCACGGTGAATACAGATTGCCGGTGCGCAGACCCGCTTCCACATGCCCCACCGGGATCCGCTGGTAAAACGCCGCCAGGCTGGTTGCCATGGTGGTTGCGGTATCGCCGTGAACCAGAACGACATCCGGTTTAAAGTCGGCCAGAACCGGCTTTAACCCCTCAAGAATACGACAGGTAATATCTGTTAAATCCTGCCCCGGGCGCATAATATTGAGATCATAATCCGGTGTGATCTCAAAAAGGTGTAATACCTGATCCAGCATTTCACGATGCTGCGCGGTCACACAGACTTTTGCCTCAAAAGCCTGATCCGCTGCCAGCGCATGTACCAGCGGCGCCATTTTGATGGCTTCCGGGCGGGTACCAAATACAGTCAATACTTTCACTGAGAGTCTCTTTTATTTTATATGATATCCGGCTTTCCGGCCGGTGACGGTTTCCCGCCTTAAAACAGGCCGGGAACAGTGCCCCGGCCGGTTGTTCTGCCGCTGCCGTTACGGACGGCGGCGAACCAGTGCCACACCGGCACCGGTCAGTGCACCAATAAAGCCCCACATAATCATCATGAAAGCACGGCGCGGGCTGTCACGTTTTACCGGCTCGTCCGGGGTTCGCAGATAGCGGTAGGCACGGAAGTTATCTTCCAGCGCCGGGCCGACATTCAGCGTTGACAGCATGGCAATGTTCTGCTCGTAGTCTTTGTCAAACTCCGGCCCGGCGGCTTCCAGTGTCTCCAGGCGCGCCTGCAGCATCGGTGTGCCTAATAAAAACAGCTGGGAGGATGGCAGTTCGTCAGCAGGTATATCTGTCCGGCTGCGGCTGATCCCTTGTTTCTGTGCGGCAGCGATAGCATTTTTCAGCTGTCCGGTTTCACGCTGATACAGCGATTCCGCCACCATCTTCTGGCGTTTGACCAGTGCTTTCAGTGACTGGGTACGGGTCGCCCAGGCACCTTTCAGCTCATCGTTAAGATTCTGAGCCGCCCGCGCATTGGCGAAATCCACATACTGACTCAGCAGTTTCGCCGAATCAGCTGCCGATTCCGCTGTCAGCGTCAGCGTGTCATTCACCAGTTTTTTCGTGTCATCACGCGGGGTCAGCGTGATGTTGTTGATCATTTCGTCCAGCAGTGCCGCATCCGCTTTGGCATCATTTTCCATACGGGATTTGTAGTAATCCGTCTGTAACCAGAAGTCACGGCGGGTATCGTAAGAGGCCGCCTGGGTAATAAACTCCTGGTAAGCCTCATTCGGGATAGGCAGCAGTGCGGAAGATTCCTGCGCGGCATTCAGATGCGTGTCCAGATTGCGCATAAATTGCTGCTGGGAATAATATCCGCCTAAATTATTAACGGTCGGATAGTCAGTGATCGCCGTGGAATTCCACTTCTGCTGCATAAAATAACTGGCACCTAATGCAACCAGCGCAAACACAACCGCCGTCCCGGCAATCCATAATTTTCCGCGCCATAACGACATAAATAACGCACGGATATCTAATTCCTGGTCATACTGCGTTTGTTGCGGGTCCGGAGTATTTTCTGAACGCATATCAACATGTGCCTCTGTGGTTAAAAATTTAGTGTGTGACCGATTTACGACGCATACGGCGTCTGTGGCGTTTGATAAAACGAGCCACTTTCCAGGCGCGTTTTATGCAGTAGCCGTACATAATAAAAGCAAGCAAGAACAGTGCCAGCATTACCCATTCAGGGACAAAGCTGAGTATCTGTCCGGTAATACCGATAGCCGCTAATACGGCTGCAGCAAGGGTTATCACCACAAAGGATTCGCGGGACGTAAACCCGGAACGCATAATCAGATGATGAATATGCTGGCGATCCGGTGAAAACGGGCTCATCCCTTTACGCAGACGGCGGTACATAATCGCCACCATATCCATCAGCGGAATAGCGATCACCCACAGTGCGGTCACGGCATTAATCGCATGCGGCTCCCCGCCCTGTGAGGCCGATGTCAGCAGCCAGATAATAGTGAACCCAATCAGCGTACTGCCCGCATCCCCCATAAAGACTTTAAAACGGCGGCCGAACAGCCCGAGGTTAAAGCAGATATACGGCAGAATGGCAGCGATAAAGGTAAAGCACCAGAATGCCAGACCGCTGTTGCCGCTCAGGGCAAACAGGATCCCCAGCGCGCCGAAAGAGACACAGGAAAGCCCGCCGAGCAGACCGTCGATACCATCCACCATATTGAACGCATTCACCGCGCCCCATACCGCAAACAGTGTCAGCACATAGCTGAACGGCCCGAGAGTCAGCTCCCACGGCCCGAATGCATGACCCAGGCTGTCAATTTTCAGGTTGGCAAACACCATCATAATGATAGCAACCACCGCCTGAACACCGGCCCGCAGTTTCACACTGAGGTCAAACCGGTCATCGAGCGCCCCGACCAGCACCAATGCACCGGCGCACCCGAGATATATAAATTTATGCGCAATAAACTCATCACTGATGAGGAAAGCAAAGCAGACACTGATAAAAATAGAAATTCCGCCGACTAACGGGACCAGTCCCTGATGCTTTTTGCGGTAATTGGGTTTATCCACCAAACCGACAGCGACGCCAGCCTTACGGGCTGCAAAGACCGTCGCGGTGGCGAACACAAATATGATTAGGAGTTCAGTTAACATAGTGAGATTCACAACAACCCTTTCAGATATTTTTATTATCCCTGCCGGCCGACATCACCGTGCAGAACCTGCCATTACCAGGCAAATAATACATGCAAGAAACATACCATGCCCTGTAAAACGGGCGCTCCGTGCATAACCGGTAAAAAAAAACGCCACAATACATGCGGCGTTAGTTATAAAGTGTCGTCGAAAAGCTACGAGCGTTTCATGAAGTCGAAGAACTCTTCGTTGGTCTTCGTCATCGCGAGTTTGTTAATCAGGAACTCCATCGCATCAATCTCACCCATCGGATGGATAATTTTGCGCAGGATCCACATTTTCTGCAGTTCATCCTGAGTGGTCAGCAGCTCTTCTTTACGTGTACCGGAGCGGTTGTAATCAATCGCCGGGAAGACACGTTTTTCTGCGATCTTACGGGACAGGTGTAATTCCATATTACCTGTACCTTTAAATTCTTCGTAGATAACTTCATCCATCTTCGACCCGGTATCAACCAGTGCGGTCGCGATGATAGTCAGACTTCCGCCCTCTTCCACGTTACGCGCGGCACCGAAGAAACGCTTAGGACGATGCAGGGCGTTGGCATCCACACCACCGGTCAGTACTTTACCGGAGGAAGGAACGACGGTGTTGTAGGCACGGGCCAGACGGGTAATGGAGTCGAGCAGGATGATGACATCTTTTTTATGCTCAACCAGACGTTTGGCTTTCTCGATAACCATTTCCGCGACCTGAACGTGACGCGCTGCCGGTTCATCAAAGGTGGACGCGATAACTTCACCTTTAACCAGACGCTGCATCTCGGTCACTTCTTCCGGACGTTCGTCGATCAGCAGAACCATCAGCACACAGTCAGGGTAGTTATGTGCGATATTAGCCGCGATATTCTGCAGCAGCATGGTTTTACCGGCTTTCGGCGGTGCCACAATCAGACCACGCTGACCACGGCCGATAGGAGCGGCGAGGTCAAGCACACGGGCGGTTAAATCTTCTGTTGAACCATTACCACGCTCCATACGCAGACGGCGGTTTGCGTGCAGCGGTGTTAAGTTTTCAAACAGGATTTTACTGCGGGCGTTTTCAGGTTTGTCGAAGTTGACTTCGTTAACTTTCAGCAGGGCAAAATAACGTTCGCCTTCTTTCGGCGGGCGGATTTTACCTGAAATGGTGTCACCGGTACGGAGGTTAAAACGGCGGATTTGGCTGGGAGAAACGTAGATATCATCAGGGCCTGCGAGGTATGAACTGTCAGCAGAACGGAGGAAACCAAAGCCGTCCTGCAATATTTCCAGCACACCGTCACCGAAAATATCCTCGCCGCTCTTCGCGTGCTGCTTGAGGATAGAGAAGATGATGTCCTGTTTTCTCATACGGGCCAGGTTTTCCAGCCCCATATTTTCGCCGAGAGTAATCAGTTCTGATACCGGCGTATTCTTTAATTCGGTAAGATTCATAATGGTGGGTTCTTTGACTCGGGGTGTATCTCGAATTATGAACGTGAATAATACGGTAACGTTATCGCTACCAGGTTAATTTTTTACAAAACCGATTTTCACTGTTAATACGAATATTTTTGCATTTCCAGGTAATCGTCTGCAAGGCTGACTGTGAACACCCGGCACAGGGCAAGATGTGATGCACATCCTATTTGGGAGAACAAATTGGGTGACATTCCCGCAAATTAGATTTATCTCCGAGGGATAACCGGACACCGGGACCGGGATATCGGATACCTTGATGTATCCGGAGATAACAGACTTTCAGACACTACAGAGTTGTCAGTATGCTATGCTGTCTGAGGAGCTTCAGCGATACCTGATCAGCTGGCGCTAACTTATCATGCTTCAGAGAAGACGTCCAGCGGGTGAACAAGGATTAATTCACGTTCCCGCAGGACATCTTAACGACAAATGCTGAAACCGGCTATCAGATATTGTTATCGATAAAGGTTTTCAGCTGGGTTTTGGATACCGCACCAACCTGCGTTGCCTTCACCATGCCGTCCTTGAACAGCAGTAATGTCGGGATGCCGCGGATGCCGTATTTTGGCGCTGTCTGCGGGTTATCATCAATGTTCAGTTTTGCGATAGTGATTTTCCCTGCATATTCGTCGGCGATTTCGTCTAGAATAGGGGCAATCATTTTACACGGGCCACACCAGTCTGCCCAAAAATCAACGAGCACAGGGCCGTTTGCTTTTAATACGCTTTGTTCGAAAACGGAATCAGTCAGGTGAATAATTTTATCGCTCATTGTTCCACTCCAAAATTTGTACGATACCCGATTAGTCTACCATTATTTAATGATAGGATTTACCTATTTCAGCGAATAGACTTCCGTAACGCAACATTAAACTGATATTCTACCTAAATATGAGCAAAACACATTTAACAGACAAGAAGTTTTCTGACTTCGCCTTGCATACTAAAGTGGTAGAAGCGCTTGATTCTAAGGGCTTTTATAACTGCACGCCTATTCAGGCGCTGACACTTCCCCTGACGATCAACGGCCGGGATGTTGCAGGACAGGCACAAACAGGAACAGGAAAGACGCTGGCATTTCTGACGTCAACGTTTCATCATTTACTTACCCATCCGGCACCGGAAGGCCGCAAAATCAATCAGCCACGTGCGCTGATTATGGCCCCGACCCGCGAACTCGCGGTACAGATCCATTCTGACGCCGAACCACTGTCTCAGCTTACCGGGCTGAAAACCGGCCTGGCTTACGGCGGTGACGGCTACGACAAACAAATCAAAGTGCTGGATGACGGCGTCGATGTGATTATCGGCACCACCGGGCGCTTAATCGACTTCGCCAAACAGGGCCGTATCGACCTGAGCGCCATTCAGGTTGTGGTTCTCGATGAAGCTGACCGTATGTACGATCTCGGCTTTATCAAAGATATCCGCTGGCTGTTCCGCCATATGCCGCCATGTGCCGAGCGTATGAACCTGCTGTTCTCCGCGACACTCTCCTACCGTGTCCGTGAGCTGGCATTTGAGCAGATGAACAACCCGGAATACATTGAAATTGAACCGGAACAGCGTACCGGTCACCGGATCAAAGAAGAGTTATTCTATCCGTCCAATGAAGAAAAAATGCGTCTGCTCCAGACACTGCTGGAAGAAGAGTGGCCGGATCGCTGCATTATTTTCGCCAATACCAAGCACCGCTGTGAAGATATCTGGGCACACCTGGCGGCTGACGGCCACCGTGTCGGCCTGCTGACCGGCGATGTGGCGCAGAAAAAACGTCTGCGTATTCTCGAGGATTTCACTCACGGTAATCTGGATATTCTGGTGGCAACGGATGTTGCGGCCCGTGGTCTGCATATCCCGTCAGTGACTCACGTCTTTAACTATGATCTGCCGGATGACTGTGAAGATTATGTTCACCGTATCGGCCGTACCGGACGTGCCGGGGAAAGTGGTCACTCCATCAGCCTGGCCTGTGAAGAGTACGCACTGAACCTGCCTGCGATTGAAGAATATACCGGTCATCCGATTCCGGTCAGTAAATACAACAGCGATGCGCTGCTGACTGATCTGCCGGTACCGAAGCGCCGCCGCCGTCCGCCGCGCACCGGAGGTGGTCAGAACCGCCGCAATATGCCGCGCCGCAACAGCAACGGGCCGCGTCATAACAATAACCGCACCAAACGCTGAAGGCCGCCATGCTGAGATCGTCTTCGCTTTATGCTGCCATCGATCTGGGTTCCAACAGCTTTCATATGCTGGTGGTACGGGAGATCGCGGGCAGTATTCAGGTACTGTCACGGATAAAACGCAAGGTTCGTCTGGCAGCCGGGCTGGATAAAGAGAATATCCTGTCTCCGGCAGCGATGGCCCGCGGCTGGCAGTGTCTGCGCCTGTTTTCCGAACACCTGCAGGATATCCCGGATTCCCAAATCCGCGTGGTGGCAACAGCGACCCTGCGCCTGGCTAAAAATGCCGGTGAATTTCTGGAAACAGCGGCGGAGATCCTCGGTCATCCGGTCACCGTTATCCGGGGTGAGGAAGAAGCACGTCTGATTTATCAGGGCGTTGCCCACACCACCGGCGGGTCGGATAAACGTCTGGTGGTCGATATCGGCGGCGGCAGTACCGAACTGGTGACCGGCAGCGGTACCAAAACCACGGAACTGTTCAGCCTGGAAATGGGCTGCGTCACCTGGCTGGAGCGCTATTTTACCGATCGCTCCCTGACCACAGAAAATTTCGCCGGTGCCGAACAGGCTGCCCGCGATATTATCGCTCCTGTCGCCCCGGCACTTCTGGCGCAGGGCTGGCAGGTGTGTGTCGGCGCATCCGGCACCGTTCAGGCACTTCAGGAAATTATGATTGCTCAGGGCATGGATGAACAAATCACCCTGCCGAAACTGCAGCAGCTCAAACGCAAAGCGATTGAGTGCGGCAAACTGGAAGAGCTGGAAATTGAAGGGCTGACGCTGGAACGGGCACTGGTGTTCCCGAGCGGGCTGGCCATTCTTATCGCGATTTTTGAAACGCTCAGTATTGACAGCATGACACTCGCCGGGGGAGCACTGCGTGAAGGGCTGGTCTACGGCATGCTGGAATTGCCGGTAGAGCAGGACATCCGCACCCGGACACTGAAAAATATTCAGAAGCGTTTTCAGATCGATGCCGACCAGGGCAAACGGGTCCGCCAGTTGGCGGATCACTTTTTTCAGCAGGTGGCAACTGCCTGGCAGCTGGATATCCGCTGTCGTGAACTGCTCAGCAGCGCCTCGCTGATCCATGAAATCGGGCTGAGTGTTGATTTCCGCAAAGGCCCTGAACATGCCGGTTATCTGGTCAGTAATCTGGATTTACCCGGTTTCACACCGGCACAGCGCCGCCTGTTAGCGGTGCTGCTGCGTAATCAGAGCGGCCCGTTAGATATCCATTCTCTCAATCAGCAAAATGCACTGACGCCGCGTGAAGCGGGCTGTTTGTGCCGTCTGCTGCGTCTGGCGATTATTTTTGCCAGCCGCCGCCGTGATGACACACTGCCGTCACTGCGCATCCGGGCGTCTGCGGAAGGGCTGATTATCACACTGCCGGTCGGCTGGCAGCAATTGCATCCGCTGCGCGCGGAAGCATTACAGCAGGAAATTCAGTGGCAGAGTTATGTGCAGTGGTCACTGATGCTGGAAGAACAGAAGCCATCCACCCTCGGCTGACAGATAATAAGCCCTTATTATCCGTTTTCGGACATTATCAGGGCTTTAATTTTATGAGCCTTTTCAAAGTGATCCAACTTACGGGTCATAATCCACCACGTAGCGGCTTCCATCAGTAATTCCGGATCATCATTTTTATTGGCAAAAAACGCGTAAAACGATAAACCTGTATTTTCACCTTTTTTCAGTATCTTATCATCACATACCGCGATCATTTTTGCTCTGAGTGATTCCCTCATCCGTTTTCTTCCTTTTTCTTTGCCAGCATCGCCTTCAGCCCGGCCACACCGCGCAACCCGGTCTGTTGTTTCTCCTCGGCGGTTTTCACCACTTTTTTGCCGTCGTCCCAGTGCAGATCATCCTGCGGCAGTTCATAGAGAAACCGGCTCGGTTCCGGGCGGATCAATTCGCCGTACTGGCGGCGCTCACGGCACAGGGTAAAAAAGAGGGATTTTTGGGCACGGGTGATCCCCACATAGGCCAGACGCCGCTCTTCATCCACATTATCCTCATCGATACTGGACTGATGCGGCAAAATCCCCTCTTCCATGCCCACGAGGAAAACATACGGAAATTCCAGCCCCTTAGAGGCATGCAGTGTCATCAGTTGCACCTGATCCAGCTCTTCCGCTTCCTCGCTGCGCTCCATCATGTCGCGCAACGTAAAGCGGGTAACCACCTGTGCCAGCGTCATCGGCTCGTTGAGATCATCCCCTTCCAGCATTTCCGCCATCCAGCTGAACAGCTGATCGACGTTTTTCATCCGCATCTCAGCGGCTTTCGGACTGGCGGACGTTTCAAAAAGCCAGCTCTGATAATCCAGGCCGTGCAGTAAATCACGCACCGCGATCAGCGGCTCGCGCTCAACTAATTTTTCCACTTCCGCCAGCCAGCCGGTGAAATTCGTCAGTGCCGCCAGCCCCTGACCGGACAGTGTCTGCCCCAGTCCAAGATCAAAACTGGCCTGATACAAACTTTTGTCCCGCGTATTGGCCCACTCACCCAACTTTTGGATAGTAGCCGGTCCTATTCCCCGGCGTGGCGTGTTCACGATGCGCAGGAAAGCACTGTCATCTTCCGGATTGGTCAGCACACGCAGGTACGCCAGTAAATCCTTAATTTCCGGACGGGAGAAGAAAGAGGTTCCGCCGGAGATCCGGTACGGGATCCGGTTTTGCATCAGCATTTTTTCAAAGATCCGAGACTGATGGTTGCCGCGGTATAAGATCGCGTAATCTTTATAATCGGTCTTATTGATAAAATGATGGGCGATCAGCTCCCCGACCACCCGCTCCGCTTCATGATCTTCATTATTCGCGGTGATCACTTTCATCGGATCACCATACCCGAGGTTTGAAAAAAGCTGTTTTTCAAATACATGCGGGTTATTGGCGATCAGGATATTCGCTGCATTCAGAATACAGCCGGACGATCGGTAATTCTGCTCCAGCTTGATCACCCGCAACTCCGGAAAATCTTTACTCAGCTGTACCAGGTTTTTCGGTTGTGCGCCACGCCATGAATAAATTGACTGATCATCATCACCCACAACGGTAAAATACGCGCGTTTACCGACCAGCAATTTCACCAGCTGATACTGACTGGTGTTGGTATCCTGATACTCATCCACCAGCAGATAACGGATACGCTGCTGCCAGCGCTCACGCGCCTGTTCATCACGGGCAAACAGCAGGGTCGGTTTGGTGATAAGGTCATCAAAATCAAGCACATTACAGCTGTTCAGATGCAATTCATAACGGCGGTAACACTCAGCAAACGTATGTTCACGCTCTGATCGCGCCAGCCCTTTTGCCTGTTCCGGCGTCAGCAGGGCATTCTTCCAGTTCGAGATCTGACTGACCAGTTGTTGCAGTAACTCTTTATCTTCTTCCAGATGATCAAACGTCAGCTCTTTAAGCAACGCGAGCTGATCCTGATCATCGAACAGGGAGAAATTACTTTTCATCCCCAGCGCTTTGTATTCCCGCTTGATAATCTCCAGCCCCAGGGTATGGAATGTGGAGATCATCAGCCCTTTGGCCTCTTTGCGCCCCAGGGTTTGTGCAACACGCTCTTTCATTTCCCGCGCGGCTTTGTTGGTAAAAGTCACCGCCGCAATCTGGCGCGGCTGATAGCCGGTATTGCGGATCAGATGGGCAATTTTATTGGTGATCACACGGGTTTTGCCGGAGCCGGCACCCGCAAGCACAAGGCACGGCCCCTGAACATACTCAACGGCCTGCTGCTGGCCGGGATTTAATTTCATACGCGCTGTTAACTCGACTCAATACTGGAACAGAAGGGAATTGTAACAGA
Source organism: Morganella sp. GD04133 (assembly GCF_029835375.1). Lineage (NCBI taxonomy): Bacteria > Pseudomonadati > Pseudomonadota > Gammaproteobacteria > Enterobacterales > Morganellaceae > Morganella > Morganella sp. GD04133. The sequence goes on from NZ_JAODZS010000019.1 coordinate 82,793, forward strand.
AAGGTACAACAGAAGTGTAACCGGACGTCGCCCATTAAAACGGAAAACGGCACCCGCAGGTGCCGTCTTATCATTAAACGATTTTGTTATCAGCCGCCGACTGCGATACGTTTCATATCCGTCATATAGCCGCGCAGGGTTTTGCCCACAGTTTCAATCGGATGCTGGCGGATCGCTTCATTGATATCACGCAGCTGTGCGTTATCCGTGCCGTAATCTGCCCCGGATTTACCCAGGTCGCCCGGCTGCAGTGATGCCATAAAGTCTTTCAGTAACGGCACGGCTGCGAAGGAGAACAGGTAGTTGCCGTATTCTGCGGTATCGGAGATAACCACGTTCATTTCATACAAACGCTTACGGGCAATGGTGTTGGCGATCAGCGGCAGTTCATGCAATGATTCATAATAAGCAGATTCTGCAATGATCCCCGCGTCAATCATAGTTTCAAATGCCAGCTCAACACCGGCTTTCACCATTGCGACCATGACAACTCCGTGGTCAAAATATTCCTGTTCACTGATTTTCTGCTCAGAATCCGGATAGTTTTCAAATGCCGTCTTGCCGGTCTCTTCACGCCATGTCAGCAGATTTTTATCATCATTTGCCCAGTCTGCCATCATCGTTGAGGAGAAATGACCGGAAATGATGTCATCCATATGTTTTTCAAACAGGGTCTTCATCTGTGCTTTCAGGGTTTCAGACAGCTGATAAGCACGGACTTTTGCCGGGTTGGACAATCTGTCCATCATCAGTGTGATCCCGCCCTGTTTCAGTGCTTCGGTAATGGTTTCCCAGCCGTACTGGATCAGCTTACCCGCATACGCCGGGTCAGCCCCGTCAGCAACCATTTTGTCATAACAAAGCAGTGAACCGGCCTGCAACATACCGCAGAGGATAGTCTGCTCGCCCATCAGGTCAGATTTCACTTCTGCAACAAAAGATGATTCCAGAACACCGGCACGATGGCCGCCGGTCGCCGCAGCCCAGGCTTTGGCAATCGCCAGGCCTTCACCTTTGGCATCATTTTCCGGATGCACTGCAATCAGTGTCGGAACACCAAAGCCGCGCTTGTACTCTTCACGCACTTCCGTTCCCGGACATTTCGGTGCCACCATCACAACCGTGATATCAGGACGGATGGTTTCGCCGACTTCGACAATATTGAAGCCATGTGAGTAACCCAGTGCCGCACCGGATTTCATCAGTGGCTGAACCGCTTTCACCACCGCAGAGTGCTGTTTGTCCGGCGTCAGGTTAACCACGAGGTCAGCCTGCGGGATCAGGTCTTCATACGTGCCGACGGTAAAACCGTTTTCGGTGGCACGACGCCATGAGGTGCGCTTCTCATCGATCGCTTCCTGACGCAGCGCATAAGCGATATCCAGTCCGGAATCGCGCATGTTCAGTCCCTGGTTCAGCCCCTGCGCACCACAGCCGACAATCACCACTTTTTTGCCTTTGAGATACCCCGCCTCGTCCGCAAATTCTTCGCGTGCCATAAACCGGCATTTGCCTAACTGCGCCAGCTGCTGGCGCAAATTCAGTGTATTAAAATAATTCGCCATGGTGACTCCGTGTATTGTGTTTGCTCAGATTGCTGTCTTCGCAGCACTGATTTCGTTATTTACCGAGGTGATATACCCTTTATTTATAATGACTATATGTCATGATTTTCATTGCTTAAATTGATATATTCACAAGATAGTGATGCAATTTATGCAACGTACTGACTAAAACATAATCCCCTGAGAGGTTGTGATGGATATCCGGGAACTCAGACTGTTTTTACATCTTGCGGAGAGCTGCCATTTCGGCAAAACCGCGGCTGCCATGTATATCAGCCCGTCGACACTCTCACGGCAGATCCAGCGCCTGGAAGAATCCCTCGGGCATCCGCTGTTTCTGCGGGATAACCGCACTGTTCAGCTGACAGCCGCCGGTGAACAGCTGAAAAAATTTGCGCAGGAAACGGTGCTGCAATACCAGCAGCTGCAACATGCGCTTAATCACCAGAGCCCGTCACTGACCGGTGAATTACGTCTGTTCTGTTCCGTCACCGCCGCATACAGCCATCTGCCGCAGATTCTGGATCAGTTCCGGGCAGAACATCCGCAGGTGGAAATCAAGCTGACCACCGGAGACGCGGCGGATGCAGTGGAAAAAGTGCAGTCACAGGAAGCCGATCTCGGTATTGCGGGTAAGCCGGAAAAGCTGCCGGATAATGTCCGCTTTCACCAAATAGGCGAAATCCCGCTGTCACTGATAGCCCCCGCGCTGCCGTGCCCGGTCAGACAACAGGCGGTACAGCCGGTGCCCGACTGGGAAAATATCCCGTTTATCATTCCGGAGCATGGCCCGTCACGTAAACGGATTGATTTATGGTTTAAAACTCACCGGATTCAGGATCCGCAGATTTATGCCACGGTGTCCGGCCATGAAGCGATTGTGTCGATGGTGGCACTGGGCTGCGGTATCGCGCTGATCCCGAATGTGGTGGTGGAAAACAGCCCGGACGCAATCCGCAGCCGGATACTGCAACTCGATAATATTTCGATGGTCGCGCCGTTTGAGCTGGGTGTCTGCACACTGAACAAGCGGCTGCATGAGCCGCTGATCAGAGCCTTCTGGCAGTTACTGCCGCGCCACCCCGGATAACTGCGGGGCAAGAAAACGGGCAAATGCAGCATTGCCGGTTTCATCGCGGAAGTCATAGCCGAGTGCATTCAGATGCTGCTCAAACTGCACATCCCCTTCCTGTATTTCAAACGCCGCCAGTACACGACCATAATCCGTACCGTGACTGCGGTAATGGAAAAGCGTGATATTCCAGTGAGTACCGAGTGTTTCCAGGAATTTCAGCAGTGCGCCGGGCGCTTCCGGGAATTCAAAACTGAACAGCCGCTCCTGCAATGGTGCTGACGGACGCCCGCCCACCATGTAGCGGACATGCAGTTTCGCCATTTCGTCATCGGATAAATCCGTCGCACTGAACCCGGCGGCGGAAAGGCCATCCAGAATCGTCTGCCGTGCACCCAGACCTTCATCGGCACGAACGCTGACAAATACCGATGCTTCATCTGAACTGCTGTAGCGATAGTTAAACTCTGTCACCACACGCGGGCCGAGTGCCTGACAAAACCGCAGGAAACTGCCTTTCTCTTCCGGGATCGTCACCGCGAACACGCCTTCACGCTGTTCTCCCAGCTCGCACCGCTCTGACACATAACGGAGCACATGGAAATTCACATTGGCACCGGACAGCACATGCGCCAGATTTTCTCCCTGAATATTGTGCTGCTGAATGTATTTCTTCATTCCCGCCAGCGCCAGTGCCCCGGAAGGCTCCGCCACTGCCCGCACATCATCAAACAGATCTTTCATGGCTGCACAGATGGCGTCACTGTCCACTGTGATCACATCATCCAGATACTGCTGACACAGACGGAAGGTTTCATCACCAATCCGTTTGACTGCCACACCTTCGGCAAACAACCCGACTTTCGGTAATTCGACCGGATGTCCGGCATCCAGCGCGGCTTTCAGACAGGCAGCCTCTTCCGCTTCCACCCCGATCACTTTAATATCCGGCATCAGGTGTTTGATAAATACCGCCACCCCAGCGGCCAGTCCACCGCCGCCGACCGGCACAAACACCCTGTCGAGCCGGGCATTCTGCTGCAGCAGTTCAAGGGCAATCGTAGCCTGACCGGCGATCACCGACGGATGATCGAACGGCGGGATAAATGTCATGCCGAGAGAGGTTGCCAGTTCAAGCGCATGCGCTTTAGCCTCATCAAAATTAGCGCCGTGGAGAACCACTTCACCGCCGAACCCGCGAACCGCATCTACTTTGATATCCGCCGTCGCCACCGGCATCACAATCAGGGCTTTCACCCCGGTTTTCCCGGCAGATAACGCCACGCCCTGAGCATGGTTTCCGGCTGATGCCGTCACCACGCCACGCCGTTTCTGTTCTTCTGTCAGCTCCGCAATCATGGCATACGCGCCGCGCAGCTTAAAACTGTGCACCGGTTGTCTGTCTTCCCGTTTCACTGAAATGGTATTGCCGAGCCGCGCGGACAGCTTCGGCATCAGTTGCAGCGGCGTAACCTGAGCGACATCATAAACAGAGGCGCTGAAGGCTGCTCTCACATACTCAGCCGCTGACGGCTGAGCAGACAATGGTTGTTTTGCGGTCATCCTTAACCTCCGAGTTTACTTTTATCCCGCACCGCGCCTTTATCAGCACTGGTCGCCAGCAGCGCATATGCGCGCAGTGCAAAAGAGACCTGCCGTTCACGGTTCTGCGGTGACCAGGCTTTTTCACCCCGGGCTTCTTCCGCCGCCCGGCGTGCTGCCAGAGTCTGCTCATCCACGTTCAGTGAAATCTGCCGTGACGGAATATCAATGGCGATAGTATCCCCGGTCTGAACCAGCCCGATCAGTCCGCCGTTGGCTGCTTCCGGCGAAACATGGCCGATGGACAACCCGGAAGTACCGCCGGAGAAACGTCCGTCAGTGATCAGCGCACAGCTTTTTCCCAGGCCCATTGATTTAAGATAGGTCGTCGGATACAGCATCTCCTGCATCCCCGGCCCGCCTTTCGGCCCTTCGTAGCGGATCACCACCACATCCCCGGCAACAACCTCGCCGCCCAAAATCGCTTTTACCGCATCATCCTGACTCTCATACACTTTTGCCGGTCCGGTAAAGGTTAAACTCCCCTCATCCACCCCGGCGGTTTTCACAATACAGCCATCTTCGGCAATATTGCCGGACAATACCGCCAGCCCGCCATCCTGACTGTAGGCATGGGTTTTGCTGCGGATACAGCCGTTTTCGCGGTCATCATCAAGGGACGGCCAGCGGCAATCCTGGGAGAAGGCTTTTGTTGTACGGATCCCGGCAGGCCCGGCGGAATACATCTGTTTTACCGCAGCATCTTTCGTCAGTGTAATATCATATGCCGCCAGCAATTCAGGCAGGGTCATCCCCAGCACATTGCTGACTTCCCGGTGCAGCAACCCGGCACGATCCAGTTCACCCAGAATACCGATAACCCCGCCGGCACGATGCACATCTTCCATATGGTATTTCTGCGTACTCGGCGCGACTTTGCATAAATGCGGCACCGCACGGGAGAGACGATCAATATCCGCCATGGTGAAATCAACCTCCCCTTCCTGCGCTGCCGCCAGCAGGTGCAGAACGGTGTTGGTTGAACCGCCCATGGCAATATCCAGAATCATGGCGTTCTCAAATGCCGCTTTGGTGGCGATATTGCGCGGCAGAAAACGGATATCATCCTGTTCGTAATATTTTTTGGTGATTTCCACAATCCGGCGTCCGGCACTGAGGAACAGATTTTTACGATCGGCGTGGGTTGCCAGCAGCGAGCCGTTACCCGGTTGGGATAAACCCAGTGCTTCGGTCAGGCAGTTCATTGAATTCGCGGTAAACATGCCGGAGCAGGAGCCGCAGGTCGGACAGGCCGAGCGTTCGATTTGTTCGCTGTCGGCGTCGGAGACATCGGGATTCGCCCCCTGGATCATGGCATCCACCAGATCCAGCTTGATTATCTGATCAGACAGCTTGGTTTTACCGGCTTCCATCGGACCACCGGATACAAAAATAACCGGGATATTCAGGCGCAGTGAGGCCATCAGCATCCCCGGGGTAATTTTGTCGCAGTTAGAGATACACACCATGGCATCCGCACAGTGCGCATTCACCATGTATTCCACAGAATCAGCAATAAGTTCGCGTGACGGCAGAGAATAAAGCATCCCGCCGTGCCCCATCGCGATCCCGTCATCCACAGCAATGGTATTGAATTCTTTGGCAACGCCACCGGCGGCCTCAATTTCCTCTGCCACCAGTTTGCCCAGATCCCGCAGGTGAACATGACCCGGAACAAATTGTGTGAATGAGTTAACAACCGCGATAATCGGTTTGCCGAAATCGGCATCTGTCATTCCTGTCGCACGCCATAATGCGCGCGCACCCGCCATATTTCGGCCATGTGTGGTTGTCGCCGAACGGTACTGAGGCATTGTAATCTCCCGTGTTTGCAAAAATCAGGCGGGGAACGACCCGCCTGTAAATCGGTTTCGTTATTATGGATTTACCGGATCTAACCAGCCCCATTTGTCTTCTGTTTTCCCGGTGAACAACCCGAAGAATGCCTGCTGGATCTCTTTGGTGACAGGACCGCAGCGACCAATACCCACCTGAATGCCGTCAACACTGCGTACCGGTGTAACTTCCGCCGCGGTACCGGTCATAAAGACTTCATCCGCCAGATAAAGTGATTCGCGGGATAGCGTCTGCTCGCGGATTTCATAACCCAGCTCTTTTGCCAGGGTCAGAATCGCATCACGGGTAATACCCGGCAGTGCGGAAGAGGTAAACGGCGGTGTGAAGATAATGTTATTTTTCACTTCAAACAGGTTCTCGCCTGCGCCTTCAGAAATATAACCGTGTACATCCAGTGCAATCCCTTCCTGATAACCGTGACGGCGGGCTTCACTGCCGACCAGTAACGAGGACAGGTAGTTACCGCCGGCTTTGGCTGCGGTCGGAATCGTGTTCGGTGCAGCACGGTTCCAGGATGACACCATCGCATCAATCCCGGCATCCAGTGCTTCCTCACCCAGATAGGCTCCCCACGGGAATGCCGCGATGATGACATCGGTTTTATAGCCCTGCGGCGGGTTAACCCCCATGCCGACATCACCGATAAACACCAGCGGACGGATATAACCACTTGAGAGGTTATTTTTGCGCAGCGTGGCGCGGCAGGCTTCCATTAATTCATCAACGGAATATTCCACCGGCATACGATAGATTTTGGCGGAATCATGCAGGCGTTGCATATGTTCGCGATGACGAAAAACGACAGGGCCCTTATGAGACTCATAACAGCGGATCCCTTCAAAAACAGAGGTTCCGTAATGCATGGCATGACACATAACATGCACTTTTGCCTCTGCCCACGGAACCATCTCATCATTGAACCAAATAAAATCAGCTTTTTTTGTCATTGTAATTTTCCTTTATACTGCACAGCTAATATGTTGATAATTTTGTGTATTTTTTGTGAGGACTTCGACATCCGCCACATCCGCCAGCTTAACTAACTGTGTACAGAGCAGCGCCGGCGACCGCAGGCTTGAAACTGTTAACTCAATGTTTACATTATCACCTTCGGAACCTTTCGCCAGATCCATTTTCATGGCGCAGACGTTAAATCCGCGGTGGCGGACAACCCGCAGAACCCGTTCCAGGATTTCCGGGCATGAACGAGCCTGAATGGCTAACTGATGCTGCATCATAATGCGCTCTCCAACATATGTTCGTTACCCGCGCCCGGCGGTACTAATGGCCAGACGTTATCTTCTTCACGGATGGCGACATGTAATAAATACGGGCCCTGATGGTGTAACAGGGTCTCAATTGCGGACGGCAGCGCGGATTTTTCCGTCACCCGCTGCCCCGGGATATCAAACGAGCGGGCCAGAGCAACAAAATCAGGATTGTCATCCAGCACCGTCTCGCTGTAACGTTTATCGAAAAACAGTTCCTGCCACTGGCGCACCATGCCGAGACGCTGATTATCCAGCAGCAGGATTTTGACCGGCAGGCGTTTGCGTTTGATGGTGGTCAGTTCCTGCACATTCATCATGAAAGAGCCGTCACCGGACACACACAGCACCGTTGCCTGCGGGCGGGCAATCTGTGCGCCGATCGCCGCCGGTAAACCAAACCCCATCGTGCCCAGACCACCGGAAGTCAGAAAATTTTCCGGGCCGTCAAAGGTCATATGCTGCGCTGTCCACATCTGGTGCTGACCGACATCCGTTGTCACCACACAATCTGCCGGTTTGGCTGCGGAGACCTGAGATAACAGCAGCGGTGCATAAATACTGTCACCGGCATGTGAATAATCCGGAGCATATTCCGCGTTCATGGCCTTCACCTGATGCTGCCAGGCCGATAATGACAGCGGCTGTGACAGCAGCGGCAGAACCTGTTTCGCATCACAGGCAAGAGAAACATGTGTCTGCCGTAATTTATCCAGCTCGGCAGGGTCGATATCCACATGGATCACCTTTGCATGCGGAGCAAATGCGTTCAGTTTACCGGTTACCCGATCATCAAAACGGGCTCCGACCGCAATCAGCAGATCCGCCTCCTGAACTGCAAGGTTCGCTGCTTTTGCCCCGTGCATCCCGAGCATCCCGAGGTAATACGGATAATCCGGAGATACCGCCCCCAGCCCTTTCAGGGTACTCACCGCCGGCATACCGGTTTCATCCAGAAACGCCCGCAGCTGTGCAACTGCGCCTGACATACCGACACCACCACCGGCATACAACACCGGCTTCCGGCTTTCCCGCATCAGCTGCCGTGCACGGGAGAGCGCCGTCGGTGACAGCGGTTCTGCATCATTCACCGGCAAAAAGTACGGGGTAAATTCACTAATCTGTAATTGAATATCTTTCGGGATATCAATGAGTACCGGCCCCGGACGCCCGCCTGCGGCAATCGCGAAAGCCTCGGTAATAATTCGCGGCAAATCAGTAATTGATTCAACCAGGAAGCTGTGTTTTGTGCATGACAAAGACAGCCCCAGCACATCGATCTCCTGAAAGGCATCCGTACCAATCAGTGATGAACCTACTTGTCCGGTGATGGCAACAACCGGTACTGAATCAAGCAGTGCATCCGCCAGCCCGGTGATAAGGTTTGTTGCCCCCGGCCCTGATGTTGCGATGCATACCCCTGTTCTCTGCCCTGCCCGTGCATAGCCGATTGCCGCCATAACCGCCCCCTGTTCATGACGGCAGAGCACGTGCTCCACACCACCGTCATACAGCGCGTCATAGACCGGCATGATCGCTCCGCCCGGGTAGCCGAACACAGTGTCAACGCCCTGTGTTCGTAGTGCCTGCACTAACCACTGTGCCCCGTTCATGTGTGACTCCTTAGTCCGCCGTTTTCTATCAGTGAAAAATCATAATTTTAAGGTTAAAAAAAACCCCGCGCCTTTCGGTGCGGGGTTCTCGTGAGATCCTGGCTCGTATCAGCCATTTTCGTATCCGAGTGCAGCCCCGCACGGTGGGATAATAATCACCACCACGCTCACGATAATTAGGCTGATAACCCGGACAATCTTATTCATGGATAAATTCTTCTGTCTGCCGTATTCAGTTGGTCTCTTTATTTTAGAGTTATCATGTTATCGAATTCCTGACAACGGCTATTTGCCTTTTTTTTAACAACAAGAATAAAAATCCATATAATTCAGCTAACTGCCTTTTTAATTAAAATATTTCACTGCCATTTACTAATCCGGCAACATCCTTCTCTGTCAAAATCGTCGCTTCCGGAACAACACCGGAAAAACAAAACATTCTCCGGTACAATTTACTTTTCCCCTCGCACGACGTCTCCTGAGTACGATGAAAAGCGTGACAGATTTTTTATTCTGAAACCCGGAAATTAATTCCCTGTTGTTCTGTTTTCCGCACAACACGCAGAACAGAAATCACTTTTATGCAACATACATAAAATCTGTCGATATACATTGTAAAAAACAGAATTTTGCTGCGAAATGATGCAAAAAATCACCATCATGATAATTCGTTTATGTAACTGCAGGATGACCTGATGTCATTTGCCATTGTTTATACCCGTGCCATGATCGGGACAGAAGCACCGCTGGTCACGGTCGAAGCACATATCAGTGCCGGGCTGCCCGGATTAACACTGGTGGGATTACCGGAAACCGCGGTTAAAGAGTCGAGGGATCGCGTCCGCAGTGCCCTGATCAACGGTGGATTTGAATTTCCGGCAAAGCGGGTCACGATCAATCTTGCCCCGGCTGATTTGCCCAAAGAAGGCGGGCGATATGACTTGCCTATCGCTGTTGCCATACTCTCAGCTTCAGAGCAAATAGATGCAAAATTAACAGAAAATTATGAGTTTTCGGGGGAGTTGGGCCTTTCGGGAGAACTCCGGTTCTGCCGCGGGATATTACCGGCAGTACTGGCTGCCCGTCAGTCCGGAAGACAGGCTGTGGTATCAAAACAGCATAATGATGAATTATGTATCCTGCCCGCAGGTTCGGCGTTGATGGCAGATAATTTACTGCAGATCGCTGCTTTTTTTCATCAGCAGCAGGAATTAAATGAAAACATCCATCTGACGGGAAAAACAGAAAATGATAGCGGTACAGGTATCGATGATATTACCGGACAGCAACACGCCAAACGGGTTCTGGAGATCAGCGCAGCCGGCGGGCACAATTTACTTCTGCTCGGCCCGCCCGGTACCGGAAAAACCATGCTGGCCAGCCGGCTGGGAACTCTGCTCCCGCCGTTAACCGCGCAGGAAGCTCTTGACGTGGCGATAATACGGAGCCTGACCCAAACCTCATCAGAACCCAATAAATGGCCTCAGCGTCCGTTCAGAGCACCACATCATACCGCATCCTCTGCGGCACTCACCGGTGGCGGCAGTATTCCGCTGCCGGGAGAAATATCACTGGCACATCACGGCATCCTGTTTCTTGACGAACTCCCTGAATTCTCCCGTAAATCCCTGGACTCCCTGCGTGAACCGCTTGAATCCGGAGAAATCATTATTTCCAGAGCCAAAGCAAAAGTATGTTTCCCTGCCCGTATACAACTCATTGCTGCGATGAATCCCAGCCCGACGGGCCATTATCAGGGCATACATAACCGCAGCGGCCCTCAGCAGCTTCTGCGTTACCTTTCCCGTATCTCAGGACCGTTTCTGGACCGGTTTGATTTATCGATTGAAGTGCCGATGCTGCCCCCCGGCACATTAAGCCGGACAGACAAAGATCCGCCGGTTCATGAGCAGGTAAAAGCACGGGTACAATCCGCACGCAAACAACAATACTGCCGTAACGGGCAGGGAAAACTGAATGCGGGACTGTCAGGCAAAGAAACAGAGGAAGTGTGTGCACTATCAGCACAGGATGCCCGTTTTCTTGAGGATTCCCTGACACAACTTAATCTGTCTGTGCGGGCATGGCACCGTATACTGCGCGTCAGCAGAACGATAGCTGATCTGCGGGATGAAGGAGGACAGGTGTCACGAAAAGATATACTGGAAGCACTCAGTTACCGGGTAATGGACAGATTAATCCATAAACTGCAGCAGGCGGTCTCTTAAAAAGAGAAAGGGGCACAAATGCCCCTTTTAACTTATTATTTCTGGTGATATTAATCATCTGTGTCGGTATAGTCTTCCGACGGATCGATCTGAGGTTTACCACCGGACAGCGTGTGGAAGCGTTTTGGTTTGCGAATACGCTCCAGATACTTAATCCACACTTTTTCTTCTGCTGTTTCCGGCATACGCTCACCACGGCATACAGAAACAAACTGTTTTTCTTCGTCCGTCTGGGGGGCGCGTTTACCCATATCCAGTTCGTTGAAAGCAAAACCATGGCGCTCAAGTAACTGAGCTTCTTTTATGGTGAAATGACCATGGCGTGAAAAACCACGAGGATAATGTTTATTATCAAAAAAACGATTAGTCGTGATAAAGCTTTCTGCCATCTGACACACTCCTAATTCTCTACTGACATACTCTTTATGGCGCGGAGTATTAGATAGCATTAGGATTCTGTAAAACAAAATATTTAAATCTTAACGACAAAAATTTTTGGAGATACCAGTGGATACAGAATTACTGAAAACCTTTCTGGAGGTCAGTAAAACCCGTCACTTCGGGCGTGCGGCTGAATCCTTATACCTTACACAATCTGCAGTCAGCTTTAGGATCAGACAGTTAGAGACAAATCTCGGGGCAAATCTTTTTACCCGCCACCGGAATAATATCCGCCTGACCGCAGCAGGCGAGCGGTTAGTACCTTATGCCGAAGCGCTGATCAATACCTGGCAACTGGCAAAACAGGAAATTAATCATGCCTCCGTACATAACCCGCTTTCCATCGGAGCGACGGCATCATTGTGGGAAGCTTGTCTGACCCCCTGGCTCGGACGGACCTACCAGTCACACGCAGATCTGCGCCTGGAGACCAGAATTGCATCCCGTCAGTCTCTGGTAAAACAATTACATGCACGCGAACTGGATTTACTGATCTCTACTGAGCAGCCTAAAATGGATGAACTGAAAAGTGAAATTGTCGGTGAAATCACACTTCAGCTGTTCAGCATACAGTCACTGACGGCAGAGAACTCTCCGGGTCTTATCCGCCTGGAATGGAGCGCCGACTTTCAGCAACATGACGAGGCCGTTTTTGCCCGCTGCCAGTCTCCGGTGCTGACAACATCGTCTGCTTTTCAGGCAAAACAATTATTGTCAGTAACATCATCCGTTGCGTATTTACCGGCACACTGGAAAAAAACGTTTCCGGAGCTGAAACCTGTGAATGATGACCTGATTACAAAGCCTCTGTATGCTGTCTGGTTGCAGAACAGTGATCAACAGGGGCTTATCGGGCAATTAATCGCAATACCGGTATAACACCGGTTACGGATGATTTTAAAGACAGGTAGTGCGGTAACTGTTGCATTGAAGGGAGTGGTCGCAAAAAAGAAAGGAAATTCGGCAGGATACAACACATAAGAAGGCGAAATTCAGATAATAAAAAACCCAGTTCATAACGAACCGGGCTATTAATAAATAAAGATCTTTAGTTATTACTTATCAAGTAAATGGCAGGGGCGGAGAGGCTCGAACTCCCAACACCCGGTTTTGGAGACCGGTGCTCTACCAATTGAACTACGCCCCTAAA